>NZ_JBGCCT010000006.1:300000-418095 GCF_041260665.1 Catenulispora sp. GP43
CAGGCACGAGGACCTGCTGGTGATCCCCTACGGCTTCGGGGACATGGGGATCGAGTTCGCGACGGTGCCGGTGTCCGGGCTGGTCGACCGGCTGACCGGCTGACCGGCTGACCAGGCACTTAGCAAGTACATACAAAAAACCGGGCCGGCCGCGGCGTACACCGCGGCCGGCCCGGCCCGCCACGCTACTGCTGCGGCGCGAGCAGGAAACGGACCCCGCCGTCGTCGGCGACCGTCGCGTCCAGCTGCTGGTCGTTCAGGGCCTGCGCGGCCTCGGCCTCGAGGAAGACGCGGGCCGGCCCGGTCTCCACGACGGCGTCGCCGGAGTGCGGACCCTGGCTGAGCGACAGAGAAAGTTGCCCCTGCCCGCTGTTCTGGGCCGCGCCGTGCGAGACGATGCGCAGCCCGGCACTTTCGTCGGGCAGATCGGATTGCGTGGTCAGGTTACGGACGGCCTCGGCGGCCCGGTCGGTGAGAGTCAGCAAGACTTCCTCCCGGTGCTTGTCGTCGGATGGGTACTCGAGGCGGTTACCCGGTCCCTGAGTCCTAAACATCAGGTGGAGGTCGAGCCGGGTCACCTGTCACCCGATCGGGTGTGTTTACGGACGGCTTCACGGGTTACCGGATAGCGATGCCGACCAGCCTGGTCGGCCGGGATCGAGGAGCCACCGGATGAGCGTGACCGACCGCCGTGACGTGATCGAGGTCCTGTCCGGCGAGCACCGTGCGGTCGAGCAGCTCTTCGAGCGCCTGGAGGCCGGGGGCCCCGAGGGCGCGCGCAAGCCGCTGGTGGACGCCCTGGCGCTGGAGCTGGCCTGGCACGCCGCCGCCGCGCAGCGCTACCTGCTCCCGCTGGCGCGCCGCACGCTGGCCGACGGCGAGGAGCTGGCCGACCGGCACGCCGCCGAGCACCTCACCGTCGAGCACATGGTGCGCGACCTGGAGGACAAGGACCCCTCCGACGCCCGGTTCGAGCCGCTGCTGGCGCAGCTGGTGGCGGCGGCGCGCGGGCACATCGAGCACGAGGAGCGGATCACCTTCGTCGAGCTCACCCGGGAGTGCGACCAGAGTGAGCTGCTGGCCGCCGGGCAGCAGATGGCCGCGGCTCGGCGGCGGGCGGACAGCGCGGCCGTGCCGGCCCAGGTCGGGGCCGATACCGCGGCCGACAACGCGGCCGGCAGCGTCGTCGACCGGGTGCGCGCGGTGCTCTTCGACACCTGAGCACGCCCGGGCGTACCGGACCTGAGCCGGACTGCCCGTGCCGGGGAGCCTGCGGGGGAGAAGACTGGGGGTGGAAGGAGGTAGCGATGAACGCCTTCGAGGAATACGACATCGGCAGCGTCGTCCGCTGCCAGGGCGAGCGCTGCGGTCACGTGGTCTGCATCGTCGTCGACCCGGTCGCCGAGCGGCTCACCCACCTGATCGTGGTGACCCCGGGCGGAACCGCCGGACGCCTGGTCCCGGCGGAGCTGGCGCGCGCCGACGCCCAGGGGGTGCGTCTGAGCTGCACCCGGGACGAGTTCGCCGCGCTGGAGCCCTCGGTCGCGACCCACTTCCTCACGGCGCCGGACGCCGAGCGGCGGTACGGCTTCCAGGAGGGAGAGGTCGTCTACTGGCCGCACTACGGCCTGGTGCCGGGCACGGACATCGCCGGCGCCGAGACGATGGGCTCCTCGCGCATCGAGCTCGAGGACCGGGTCCCGGCCGGACAGGTGCGGATCCGGCGCGGGGAGCGGGTCGCGGCCAGCGACGGGCACATCGGGCACGTCCGCGGCCTGGTGGTGGACCCCGGCGACGAGGCGGTCACCCACGTGCTGCTCGACGAGGGCCACCTGTGGGGCCACAAGCGGGTGGCGATCCCGGTGGGCGAGGTCTCCGGCATCGACGCCGCGGGCGTCACCGTCCGGCTGACCAAACACCAGATCAAGGACCTGCCATCGGTGGAGGTCGCCGGGCTGGACTGATCGCTGTGCGGGAAGAGAAACAGAGCACGAACCGCCCGCGCCCGGCTGTCTTCCGCCGGTGCGCGGCACTGGTACAGGATGGGGGGTATCGGGCGTGGCCCGCGCCCCGTATATGAACGGCGGACTGCATGGAAGCCCCTGAGACCCGGCCGGACCGGCCGGCCTCCACCGACCCGCGCCTGGAGCGGATCCTCGGCGCGCTGCGCGCCGTGCGCGACGGCGACTTCCGCCGGCGCATCGTCGTCAGCGGGGACGACGTGGTGGCGGAGATCTGCGTCCTGTGCAACGAGATCGCCGAGGCCAACCAGGGCTACCTGGCCGAGCTGGAGCGGGTCGGGGCCGCGGTGGGCCGGGACGGGGCGCTCGGGCAGCGCCTGGCCCCCGGCGCCGGGGCCGGGGACTGGGAGCGGCAGCGCGAGACCGTCAACGTCCTGCTGGACGATCTGGCCCGGCCGCTGCTGGACACCGGCCGGGTGCTGGCCGCGATCGCCCAGGGCGACCTGTCCCAGCAGGTGGTCGTGGACGGCCGCGGCGACCTGGCCGACGTCGGCCGGACCCTGGACGACATGCGCCTGACGCTGCGCACCCTGGCCTCGGAGGTCACCAGGGTGGCCGGCGAGATCGGCAGCGACGGCCGGCTGGGCGGACAGGCCGAGGTGCCCGGGGCCGCGGGCACCTGGAAGGACCTGACCGACTCGGTGAACCTGATGGCCGGCAACCTCACCGGCCAGGTCCGCGACATCGCCCAGGTGGCCACCGCGGTGGCCCGGGGCGATCTGACCCGGCAGATCACCGTGGACGTGCGCGGGGAGCTGCTGGAGCTGAAGACCACCCTGAACACCATGGTGAACCAGCTGTCCGGGTTCGCCGACGAGGTCACCCGGGTGGCCCGCGAGGTGGGCAGCGACGGCATCCTGGGCGGCCAGGCCCGGGTGCCCGGCGTGGCCGGCACCTGGAAGGACCTCACCGACTCGGTGAACCTGATGGCCGGCAACCTCACCACCCAGGTGCGCAGCATCGCGCGGGTGGCCACCGCGGTCGCCTCCGGGGACCTGACCCAGACCATCGACGTGGACGTGCGCGGGGAGATCCTGGAGCTCAAGGACACCCTGAACACCATGGTCGAGCAGCTGTCCGGGTTCGCCTCGGAGGTGATCCGGGTGGCCCGCGAGGTCGGCACCGAGGGCCGCCTGGGCGGGCAGGCCCAGGTGCCCGGGGTCGCCGGCCTGTGGCGCGACCTCACCGACGCGGTGAACTCGATGGCCAACAACCTGACCAACCAGGTGCGCAACATCGCGCAGGTGACCACCGCCGTGGCCCAGGGCGACCTGGGCAAGAAGATCGACGTGGACGCCCGCGGGGAGATCCTGGAGCTGAAGACCACCATCAACACCATGGTCGACCAGCTCTCCGGCTTCGCCGACGAGGTCACCCGGGTGGCCCGCGAGGTGGGCACCGAGGGCAACCTGGGCGGCCAGGCCCGGGTGCGCGGCGCCTCGGGCACCTGGAAGGACCTGACCGACAACGTCAACGTCATGGCGAACAACCTGACCGGCCAGGTGCGCAGCATCGCCCGGGTGGCCACCGCGGTGGCCTCCGGCGACCTGACCAAGAAGATCACCGTGGAGGCCAAGGGCGAGGTGGCGGCGCTGGCCGAGACCTTCAACGGCATGGTCGACACGCTCTCGGCGTTCGCCGACGAGGTGACCCGGGTGGCCGGCGAGGTGGGCACCGAGGGCATGCTCGGCGGCCAGGCCCGGGTGCCCGGCGTGGCCGGCACCTGGAAGGAGCTCACCGACCGGGTGAACGTGATGGCGGACAACCTGACCAGCCAGGTGCGCAACATCGCGCAGGTGACCACCGCGGTGGCCAACGGCGACCTGACCCGCCGGATCGACGTGGACGCCCGGGGCGAGATCCTGGAGCTGAAGACCACCCTGAACACCATGGTCGACCGGCTGTCCGCGTTCGCCTCCGAGGTCACCCGGGTGGCCCGGGAGGTCGGCACCGAGGGCAAGCTCGGCGGCCAGGCCACGGTCGAGGACGTCTCGGGCACCTGGCAGCGCCTCACCGAGTCGGTGAACCAGCTGGCCTCGAACCTGACCACGCAGGTCCGCGCCATCGCCGAGGTCGCCACCGCGGTGACCGAGGGCGACCTGACCCGGGCGATCACCGTCGACGCCTCCGGGGAGGTCGCCGACCTCAAGGACAACATCAACCAGATGATCGCCAACCTGCGCGCGACCACCAACGCCAACCAGGAGCAGGACTGGCTGAACACCAACCTGGCGCGCATCGCCGGCCTGCTGCCGGGCCGGCGCGACCTGGCCAGCGTCGCGGCCATGGTGCTGGAGGAGCTGGCGCCGCTGGTCTCCGCGCACAGCGCCGCGTTCTTCCTGGCCGAGTCCGAGGACGGGCCGCTGGGCTTCGCCGAGGAGGCCGCCGACGTCCGGCTGCGGATGATCGCCGGGTTCGGCTACGCCGCCGCCCCCGGCGAGGGCCCGGTCTTCGCCCCGGGGCAGGGGCTGGTCGGGCAGGTCGCGGTGAGCAAGAAGACGGTCGCACTGACCGGCGCGCCGGCCGGGTACGTGCCGATCCGCTCCGGGCTGGGGCAGACCGACGCCACCAACGTCATAGTGCTCCCGGTGCTCTTCGAGCGGCAGACGCTCGGCGTGATCGAGCTGGCCTCGGTCAACGAGTTCACCCAGACCCACCGCGACTTCCTGGAGACCCTCAAGGAGACGATCGGCACCGCGGTCAACACCATCACCACCAACGTCCGCACCGACGCGCTGCTGCGCGAGTCCCAGCGCCTGACCACCGAGCTGCAGAAGCGCCAGAGCGACCTGCAGGAGTCGAACAACGAGCTCGAGGACAAGGCGGCGCAGCTGGCCCGGCAGAACAAGGACATCGAGATCAAGAACACGGAGATCGAGCAGGCGCGCCTGACCCTGGAGGACCGCGCGCAGCAGCTCGCCCTGGCCTCCAAGGTCAAGTCCGAGTTCATGGCCAACATGTCGCACGAGCTGCGCACCCCGCTGAACAGCATGCTGATCCTGGCCCGGCTGCTGGCCGACAACGTCGACGCCAACCTGACCGCGCGCCAGGTGGACTTCGCCCAGACCATCCACTCGGCCGGCTCGGACCTGCTGGAGCTGATCAACGACATCCTGGACCTGTCCAAGATCGAGGCCGGCCGGATGGAGGTGCAGAACGAGTCCTGGCCGATCGCCGACCTGGCCGAGGGGCTGGCCGCCACGTTCCAGCCGCTGGCCGCGGAGAAGGGGCTGCGGCTGCGCGTGGACGTCACCGCCAACGCCCCGGCCACCGTCACCGCCGACAGCCAGCGGGTCCAGCAGATCCTGCGCAACCTGCTGTCCAACGCGGTGAAGTTCACCGACACCGGCGAGGTGACGCTGCGGGTCACCGCGGCGCGCGGCGCGCACGGCGAGCCGGCGGTGGCCTTCGCGGTGGTGGACACCGGGATCGGGATCGCCGAGGACAAGCTGGAACTCATCTTCGAGGCCTTCCAGCAGGCCGACGGCACCACCAGCCGGCAGTACGGCGGCACCGGGCTGGGCCTGTCCATCAGCCGCGAGCTGACCCGGCTGCTCGGCGCGGAACTGCGGGTGTCCAGCGCGCCGGGCCGGGGGAGCACGTTCACCCTGCAGCTGCCGATCGAGCCGTCGGCCGCGGACGCCAAGGCCGAGCCGGCCGCCCCGGAGCGCCCGGCCGCCGCCGAGGCCGGCGACGCCCAGGCCCCGGCCGTGGTCCTGGTGATGGAACCGGCCGGGACCAGCACGCTGGCCGACGCGGTCGAGTCGGTGCTGGAGGAGCTCACCGGGATGAAGGGCCGGGTCGCGGTGACCCGGCTGTCGGCGGCGGCGGATCTGAACGGCGCGCTGGCCGGCGGGACGCGTCCGGTCTGCGCCGTGGTGGATGTCGGCTGCCCGGAGCCGGAGGTGCGTGCCGTCCTGGACGCCGTCGGCAGCGGCACCTCCGGCACCCCGGTCATGCTCTACGAGTCGGTGGCCGACGACGGCGCCGCCGAGGCCCTGCGCCGCTCGGTCCGCGACGCCGCCCGCTGGGAGGTCGCGCACTCGGTCCCGCAGGTCGCCGAGCGGGTGACGCTGCACGTCCTGACCGGCGCGCCGCGGCTGAACGGCCCCGGTGCCGAGCCGGACCGCCCGGGCCGGGAGCTGCCGCGCTTCGACGGCCAGAAGGTCCTGGTCATCGACGACGACATCCGGAACGTCTTCGCGCTGACCAGCGCGCTGGAGCTGCAGGGCCTCACCGTGGTCTACGCCGGCAACGGCCGGGAGGGCATCGAGCTGCTCAAGCAGAACGAGGACGTGGCGCTGGCCCTGATGGACATCATGATGCCGGGGATGGACGGCTACGCCACCACGGCCCGGATCCGCGCGCTGGACGGCTTCCGCGATCTGCCGATCGTCGCGGTCAGCGCCAAGGCGATGAAGGGGGACCGGGAGAAGAGCCTGGCCGCCGGGGCGAACGAGCACGTCACCAAGCCGGTGGACATGGACCTGCTGCTGCGGCTGATCAAGGATCTGATCAACGCCTGAGCGGTATGTGAGATTCGGCTCAGCCACGGCTCAGCCACGGCGGGTTCCGCGGGTGCGGGAGCCGCGCTGCGTGGGACCATGGGGGTGGCGCGCCATGTCGTGGACGGATCGGTGGCGGGTCGGATTCGGGCGGGCCGGGAACCGGCCTGGCCGCTGATCCGTCCAATCTCATGGCGGCACAGGCATCAGGGGCGAGAACGTAAAGGGCTGACCGTATGACTCAGGACTTTGCGTCGGACGACCGCAACGAGCGGACCCCGGTGCGCCCGGCGGCTGCCGCCTTCGCCGCCGAGCGCCGGCAGCTGCTCCACGACCAGCGCGCGCACCGCCGCGACGCCCTGGTCGACCAGGCGGTCGGCGTGGTCATGGCGCGCTCGGCGTGCGGCTCGGCGGAGGCGGTCGCGCAGCTGGCGGCGATCGCCGAACGCACCCGGCGCCCGCTGGCCGACGTCGCCGCCGACGTGGTGGCCGAGGCCTCCGGGCGGGCGGTGGAGCCCGCGGAGCGCTCGGACATCCTGCGCCTGCGCCCGGAGATCGCCGGCCTGGACCGCGCCGCCGACGGCGACGACCTGGCGCGCGTCCTGATCACCGAGGCCCTGGGCTTCTCCCACCCCGGGGCCGCCGCCATCGGCCTGCTCGACGACGAGGGGACGGTGGCCGTCGTCGGCTCGCACGGCTTCCCGGCCCGCGGCATCCGGCGCTGGCGCCGCATCCCCCCGGCCGTGGACTGCCTGATCAACCGCGCCCTGCGCGCCGGCCTCCCGGTCTGGACCGACGCCACGACCGCCGACCCGCCCCCGCCGCTCGGCGAGCCGGCCGGCGCCGACCGCGCCCGCACCCGGGTGGCCGTGCCGGTGCGCTTCGGCCGCGCGGTGATCGGCGTGGTGGAGCTGGCCTGGCCGGCGTCCGCGGAGCTGGACGAGCGGGCCCGGCGGCACGCCGAGGCGGTGGTGCGGTCGGTGGGGCCGAGCCTGCTGCGGACGTTGGGGACGGATGGGGGTGCGGGACCGGCTGGCTCGGCGAGCTCGGGCGCCGCGGCCGGAGCGGCGGCGCAGGCGGACTCGGCTGGATCGCCGAGCTCGCCCGACCCCGACTTCGCCCTCGTCCCGGCCGGCTCCGCCGCCGAGGACTCCGCCTGGCAGGACCTGCTGGACCTGATGGAGCAGCCCGCCCTCGCCCTGCTCGAGGACCCGGTGGCCCCCGGCGCCCTCGGCCGCTTCCGCGTCATCGGCGCCAACCAGCCGGCTGCCGAACTGATGAGCCCGGCCCCCACCGACGGCACCCTGGCCGCGGCCGCTCCCTGGCTGCTCGCCGGCGACCTGCCCGAGCGCCTGGCCGCCGTGCTGAACACCGGGGCGCCCTACCGGCTCCGGGTGCAGACCGGGCCGCTCGGGGTCGACGCGCTCACCGTGGTGCGGGTCGGGGCCGGCACGCTGGTCGTGGTCTGCGAGCGTGCGTCGCTGGACCCGACCGCCGCCGAGGGGACGCTGGAGCGGCTGGCGCGCTTCGGTACGTGGCGCTGGGACGTCGACGGGGACCGGGTGGCCTGGTCGGCCGAGGCGCTGCGGATCGTCGACGCGCCGGGCCTGGGCGACTCGGCCGGGATCGACCGGCCGCCCTACACCGTGCACCCCGACGACGCCGAGGCCGAGCGGCGGTTCGTCAAGACGCTGACCGTGGAGCGCCGGCCCGCCGAGGCCGAGTTCCGGATCCTGCACTACGGCGGGGAGCCGACGCGGGTGCGGGTGACCGCCGAGCCGGCCGGCGAGGACGGCGCCGACCACACGGTCGTCGGCGTGGTCCAGGACGTCACCGAGTGGCGCCGCGCCGAGACCGGCCTGGAGGTGGCCCGGGTGCAGCTGGCCGCCCAGCGCTCCCGCGCCGACGCCGAGCGCCAGCTGGCCTCCGCGCTCCAGCAGGCCGTCGTGCCCAGCGCGGCCCGCAACCAGCCGCCGCGCAGCGGGGTGCAGATCGCCGCGCGCTATCGCCCGGCCAGCGCCTCGGCCGGCGTCGGCGGGGACTGGTACTCGGTGTTCCCGCTGCGCGACGACAAGCTGCTGCTGGCCATCGGCGACGTCGCCGGGCACGGCCTGCCCGCCGCCTCGGCGATGGCCGACCTGCACCACGGCCTGCGCGGCATGGCGCTGGCCGAGACCCGCCCGGGCCGGCTGCTCACCCTGCTCAACGAGCTGGTCGAGACCATGCCGCAGTTCACCATCGCCAGCGCCTGCGCCCTGCTCTGGGATCCCGCGACCCGCCGTCTGACCTGGGGCAACGCCGGGCATCCGGCGCCGCTGCGGATCCGCGCCGGGGTGGCCGAGCCGTTGTACGACGCGGTCGGGCCGATGCTGGGCGCCGACCCGCGCGCGGTGTACGAGGACTGCGAAGCCGACGTGGCCAGCGGCGACGTCCTGCTGCTGTACACCGACGGCCTGGTGGAGCGCCGCCGGGCCGGCGACGACGAGACCTTCGCGCACCTGCTGCAACAGACCAGGAACCCCGACACCGACCTGGACCGTTACGCCGACCGCCTCCTCGAAAGCGCGCGCTCGGACACCGACGACGACGTGTGCGTGCTGGCCGTCCGCTTCGAATGACCGCGGTGGATCGCGGCACCGACGCGATTCCGAACGCGGTCCGAACGTTTGATCCGCCGTGGACCGGTCAACCGGAGGAGGTCGGGCGCCAGGAGCGGACAGAGCGGGAAGCCTGGGCCGTGGGGGACGGTCGAAGGAGAGGATGCATCGTGCGGGGCGTCGAGGTGGCACAGCTGACCAGCCGGATCAGGACGCCGCGGGGCGCGTCCGTGGTCCTGACGGTCCCGGCGGACAAGGAATACGTGGTCATCATCCGTTCGGCGGTGGCGCAGCTCGGGGCGTGCTTCGGCTACACGGTGCGGGAGATCTCCGATCTGCGGCTGGCCGTGAACGAGGCCTGTGCGCTGCTGGTCGTCGGCCGGACCTGCGCCGACGGCACCATCGAGTGCCGCGCCGAGGTCCGCGACGGCACGCTGCGGGTCACGCTGGCCGCCCCGGCCGGGGCCTTCGACGTCCCGGACGTCGGCGGCCTGGGCTGGACCATGATGGGCGCCCTGGTGGACGCGGTGTCCTGGGCCCAGGACGGGGTCACGGCGCGCGTCGTCCTCAAGAAAAGGCACGCTGACCAGGACATCTGATTCCTTCGGGGAAACTCCTGATACTCCCGGTGAGCAGAATCGGCGATATGCCGCAAACTGGAAGTGGGGGGTGACGCGCGAAAGGGAGAGGAGGCCGGTCCTGATGACCGCCACCGTGAACCGTGTGATCGGACACCAGTACGTGATCGGCAGCCGCGTCTACTGTGCGGAGTGCCCCTGCGGATACCTGACCTCGGCGGTCGTGGACCCCGCGACCGGCCGTCTGGAACACCTGATCGTGACGCCGGACCACGGCATCGACTCGCGCCTGGTCCCGTTCGCCACCGCGCACTGCGAGGGCCGAGCCGTCCGCCTGGGCTGCACGCTCGACGACTTCAACGCCATGGAACCGGCGGTGGACGTGCACATCACGCCGATGGACCCGGCCCGCCCGCCCCGGCACGTCCCGGAGGAGGAGAACTCGGCCTGGCCGTTCTTCGACCTCGGCCCCAGCGAGCCCGCGCTGGGCCTGGCCGCCCCCGAACCGGTGCTCATGCCCCGCATCGCCTACGACGACCACGTCCCGGTCGGCGAGTCGCGCATCTACCCGGGCGACCACGTCCACGCCAGCGACGGCACGATCGGCCACGTGCGCGGCGTCGTGGTGGCTCCGGAGGGCGACATGGTGACGCACATCCTGGTCGACGAGGGGCTGCTGCGCGGGCACAAGCGCGTCGCGATCCCGATGGAGCTGGTCGGCGGCGTCGGCGTGGACGGTGTCCGGGTGCTGATGACGCGGCGGGAAGTGAAGGAACTGAGTCCCTGCGAGATCGTGGAGCTCACCCCTGAGCTCACCCCTCCACTTTAAAGCTATACCCGACCCCCGCTCTTGCGGCAAGGGCGGGTGGATCGCGCACAATCATCGCCCGGAGCTTTGAGCTGCGGCGACGGGAGATGATCAATACATGACAAGGGTCGAATATCAGGGGTCGGCGGAGCCGGCGGTCGTCATCGCCGGCGCCGGCCCGACCGGGCTGATGCTGGCCGCCGAGCTGGCGCTGGCCGGCGTGCAGGCGGCCCTGCTGGAACGCCGTCCCGATCAGGAGCTCGTCGGGCAGCGGGCGCTGGGCTTCTTCGCCCGCACCATCGAGGTGTTCGACCAGCGCGGCATCGCCGAGCGCTTCCTGGAGCGGGCCAAGACCGGCCAGTTCGGCGGCTTCGGCTGGGTGCGCCTGGACATCAGCGACTTCCCCACCCGCCACAACTACGGCGTCGGCCTGGCCCAGCGGCACATCGAGCGGGTCCTGGCCGACTGGGTGGCCGAACTCGGCGTGCCGATCCGGTACGGCACCGAGATGACCGCCTTCAGCCAGGACGAGTCCGGCGTCACCGTCTCGCTGTCCGACGGCAGCACCTTGCGAACGCGCTATCTGGTCGGCTGCGACGGCGGCGGCAGCCTGGTCCGCAAGAGCGCCGGCATCGCCTTCCCCGGCTGGGAGGCCTCCTTCACCAGCCTGATCGGCGAGGCCGAGTTCGCCGAGGAACCGCCCTACGGCGTGCACCGTGACGACGGCGGCCTGCATTCCTTCGCCGCTCCGGACGAGCATGGCCTCACCCGCGTCATGGTCACCGAACCCCGGCTCGGCGGCGCCGAACGCCCGAGCCTGCGCGACCTGAGCCAGGCCCTGACCGCGGCCTTCGGCACGGACTACGGCCTGTACTCGGCCGCCTGGATCTCCCGCTTCAGCGACATGGCCCGCCAGGCCGGGACCTACCGCGACCGCCGCGTCCTGCTGGCCGGCGACGCGGCGCACGTGCACTCCCCGATGGGCGGCCAGGGCCTCGGCGTCGGCGTCCAGGACGCGGTGAACCTGGGCTGGAAGCTGGCCCAGGTGGTCAAGGGCACCGCCCCGGAAACCCTGCTCGACACCTACCACGCCGAGCGCCACCCGGTCGCCGCACGGGTCCTGCACAACACCCTGGCACAGGTGGCGCTCACCAGGACCGGCGCGCGCGCCGAGGCGCTGCGGGACATCGTGACGGAGCTGCTGGGGATGGACGAGCCGAGGCGGCGGATCGCGGGGATGATGACAGGGCTCGATATCCACTACGCCGGCACCGGTACGAAAATCAGCACCGGAACCAGCACGCAAGTCAGCACCGGCACCAGCACGCAAGTCAGCACCGGCACAGCTGCCGATGCCGACACCGGCGCCGCCGAAAGCGATGCCGCCGCCGAACTCCACCCGCTGATCGGCCGCCGCATGCCCGACCTGGACCTGCGCACTTCGGCCGGCGACCAGCGGGTCTTCACCCTGCTCCACGCCGCCCGCCCCGTGCTTCTCAGCTTCGCGGAGCCCGGCGCGTTCGACCTGACCGGCTGGTCAGATCGGGTCCGCCTGGCCGAAGCCGAAACCGCTGCCGCCGCCACCTGGGAACTCCCCGTCCTCGGCCCCGTCCCCGCGCCGCAGGCCGTCCTCATCCGCCCCGACGGCTACGTCGCCTGGGCCGGCGGCCCTGCCGACGCAGGCCTCGCCGACGCGCTGGCCGCCTGGTTCGGTCCCGCGTAGCCCAGCCTCACCCCGCTGCCCCAGTTGCCCCCGCTGCCCCCATCCCCGGCACCATGTGCTGCCGCGTCATAGGCGTCGAGGCCAGCGAGTTGTGCACCACGAACGCCACGCTGCCGGGCACGTACCGGTCCTCCGACCACTCCAGCGGCATCCCCGCCGGATCCGTCGTGCGCCGCCGCTCCCGCAACAGCGGGTCGCCGGCGGCGCAGCCCAGCAGGGCGGCGTCCTCGGGGTCGGCGTGCGCCAGGTCGATGGTGTGCTCGGCGTCCGCGACGAAGACGCCGGCGCGCTCCAGGTACTCGGTGACGGACACCGTGTCCGTCGGCAGCGTCTCCACGATCGTTCCCACCGCCTCAGGGTACGCCGTGCGCTCCAGCATCGCCGGGCGGCCCGACAGCAGCCTGAGGCGCACCACTCGCAGCACCCTGGCATGATCGTCGACGCGCATGTGGCGCTGCTCGTCGGGGTCGGCGGGGTGCCAGCCCTGGCGGACCACGCGGCCCTCGGGCGTCTCGCCGATGGAGCGGGCCCAGCGCGCGAAGCTCTGCATCTGCGCGAAGTCCTGCACCGGCGCGTCGTCCAGCACCACGCGGCGGGTCCCGCGCCGGGAGGTGACCAGGCCGTCCTGCCGCAGCAGCATCAGCGCCTGGCGGATGGTGCCGCGTGAGACCTCGAACTGCTCGGCCAGCGCCCCCTCGCTGGGGAGCTTGCCACCCGGGCCGTATGCGTGCTCTGTGATGGCATGTCGCAGTTCTTCGGCGATGCGCCGGTATCTCGGTTCCTGGGTCACCAGGAGTCCCCGCTTCCTCAGTCGTGGTGTTTCGTGATCTTAATAGTTGGCCAGACAACAAGGTGTTGGCCATACAACTTCGATTTGTTCACCTGATACCGGGTTTCCGTCCACCTGGCATCCGCATAGTCCTTGCCGCGGGTGATCGCGGCCGACTCGGTGCCGCCCCGACCGGGAGGAAACTGTGAATCGACGTCTGACGGGCATCGCCGCCACCGCGGTCGTGCTCGCCCTGAGCGCGACCGCCTGCTCGTCGAGCAAGAGCTCCAGCGGCAGCGCCGCCGCGGCGGGGGGTGCCGCGGGCAAGAGCGCCGCGAAGGCCACCAGCGCCGCCGACCTGGGCGGCATGGACGCCCTCGTGGCCGCCGCGAAGAAGGAAGGCACGCTCAACGTCATAGCGCTGCCGAAGACCTGGGCCAACTACGGCGCCATCATGGACGCCTTCACCGCCAAGTACGGCATCAAGATCAACGACACCAACCCGGACGGCTCCAGCCAGGACGAGCTGAACGCGATCAAGCAGCTGGCCGGCAAGAGCAGCGCCCCGGATGTGGTGGACGTCGGCCAGGCCGCCGCCACCGCCGGCGCCGCGGCGGGCCAGTTCGCGCCCTACCAGGTCGCCACCTGGTCGCAGATCGCTGACGCGCAGAAGGACTCCCAGGGCCTCTGGTACAACGACTACGGAGGCTACATCGCCATCGGCTACGACGCCGACAAGGTGAAGAACCCGCCGACCAGCCTGAAGTCCCTGGACGACCCGCAGTACAAGTCGCAGGTGGGGCTCAACGGCGACCCGACCACGGCGAACGCCGCGCTGTCCGGCGTCCTGGCCGCGTCCCTGGCCAACGGCGGCAGCCTGGACAACGTCCAGCCCGGCATCGACTTCTTCGCCAAGCTGAAGAAGGACGGCGTCTACGTCCCGGTCAAGGCCACCGAGGCCACCATTCAGTCCGGCACCACGCCGATCACCATCGACTGGGACTACCTGCAGGCCTCGGCCGCGTCCGACCTGAAGGCCAAGGGCGTCAACTGGAAGGTCGTCGTGCCCTCCGACGGTCTGTTCGGCGGCTTCTACAACCAGGCGATCAGCGCCACCGCGCCGCACCCGGCCGCCGCGCGCCTGTGGGAGGAATTCCTGTACTCCGCCGACGGCCAGAACCTGTGGCTCAAGGGCATGGCCCGTCCGGCCGAGCTCCCGGCGCTGCAGAAGGCCGGCACCGCCGACGCCACCGCGCTGGCCGCGCTGCCCGCCGTCACCGGCACCCCGCAGTTCGCGACCCAGGACCAGATGACCGCCGCGTCCAAGCTCGTGGTGGCCGGCTGGGCGAAGGCGACCGGCTGACGTGACCGCATCCGCCCCGGCGGACGTCCCGGCCGGCGTGGGAGAACCCACGCCGGCCGCTGCGGCGTCCCCGCTCCCAGCCGCGGGCCCGCGCGGCCTCGGCGCCCTGGCCGGCCGCGCCGGCCGCGCCGGCCGCCCGCGCCGCGCCCGCCGCTCCCGCCCCGTGGACCTGCTGGGCCTGCTGCCGTTCGCGGCATACGTGGCCGTGTTCCTCGGCGCCCCGGCCTACGCGGTGATCACCGCCGCCTTCAAGGACGACTCTGGCAACCCCACGCTGTCGAACGTCACCACGACGTTGAAGGACCCTTACCGGCACGCCTTCACCGTCAGCATCGAGCTGTCCGTGTTCAGCGCCGTCCTCGGCGCGGTCCTGGGGCTCGCGCTCGCGGTGGCGGTCTCCGGCGCGCGCCGTGACGGCTTCGTGCACCGCGCGGTCACCACCGGCTCCGGCGTGCTGGCCTACTTCGGCGGCCTGCCGCTGGCGTTCGTCTTCCTGGCCACGCTGGGTCCCCAGGGCCTGGTCACCAAGTGGCTGAACAGCGCCGGCTACAACCTCACCCAGCACGGCTTCGTGCTGTGGAACATGGCCGGCCTGGTGCTGGTCTACCTCTACTTCCAGATCCCGCTGATGCTGCTGGTGATCTTCCCGGCGCTGGACGGCCTGCGGCCGCAGTGGGAGGAGGCCGCGCGCAGCCTGGGCGCCTCGCGCCTGCAGTACTGGCTCCGCGTCGGCGGCCCGCTGCTCGCGCCGCCCTTCCTGGGCGCGCTGCTGCTGCTGTTCGCCAACGCCTTCGCCGCCTATGCGACCGCGTACGCGCTGAGCACGGGCAGCGTCCCGCTGGTGCCGATCCAGATCGGCTCGGTGATGTCCGGCAACGTGCTGGCCGGACAGGAGAACATCGGCAACGCGCTGGGTCTGTGGATGATCGTGGTGGTCGGCCTGGTCGTGGTCGCCTACACGCTGCTCCAGCGCCGGACGGCGAGGTGGCTGCGGTGACCGCTCTCATTTCCGACCCGGCGGGCCTGCAGAGCCCGGCGACGGTGCGCCCCGGCCGGACGCCGCGCCGCCGGCCGAAGATCGGCCGCGCGGTGCTTCTGCTGCTGTTCGCGGCCTACTTCTTCGTCCCGCTCTACGCGGCGATCGACTTCACCCTCGGCGGCAGCCGCCGCAACATGGGGCACACGCTGTCGGTCTGGACCGGCCTGGTCCACCAGGAGGGTTTCACCACCAACCTGATGACCTCGCTGAAGATCGCCGGCCTGACCGTGGTGCTGCTGCTGGTCCTCATGGTGCCGACGATGGCCTGGCTGCACCTGCGCCTGCCGCACCTGCGCCGCGTGGTCGAGGGCGTCTGCCTGCTGCCGATGGCGATCCCGGCCGTGGTCATCGCCAACGGCATCCTCGGGGCGTTCAAGTCCTGGCCGCAGTCGATCACCGGCTCCTCCTGGATCCTGATCCTGGAGTACGTGATCCTGGCGCTGCCGTTCACCTACCGCTCGCTGGACGCCGGCCTGTCGGCGATCCCGCTGACCACCATGGTGGAGGCGGCGCGCAGCCTCGGCGCGAGCTGGCCGACGACGCTGTGGCGGGTCGTGGTGCCGAACATCCGCACCGCCATCGCCTCGGCCGGCATCCTCGGCGCGGCGCTGGCCCTGGGCGAGTTCACCATCGCGAACCTGTTGCTGCTCAACACCTTCCCGGTCTGGACCGACCAGGCCGGCCAGCAGGACGGCGAGGTCGCGACCACCGCCTCGATGCTGATCCTGTTCCTGTCCTGGCTGCTGCTGATGCTGGTGTCGCATCTGGGCCGCGGCCGTACGAAGAAGTCCCCGAAGTTGCGGAGAAGCAAGTGAGTGCCCCGTCCGTCGAACTCGTCAAACTCAGCCGCTCCTTCGGCGGCGTCGCAGCGCTCGACGGCCTGGACCTGACCGTCGAGCCCGGAACCCTGACCTGCATGCTGGGCCCCTCGGGCTGCGGCAAGACCACGGCGCTGCGCATCATCGCCGGGCTCGAGCACAGCGACGGCGGCGAGGTGCGGGTCGGCGGCCAGGACATCGCCCGCGTTCCGGCGAACAAGCGGGACATGGGCATGGTGTTCCAGTCCTACAGCCTGTTCCCGAACCTGGACGCCCGCGACAACGTCGCCTTCGGCCTGCGCATGCGTGGCATGGGCGCGGCCAAGCGCCGCGAGCGCGCCGGGGAACTGCTGGAGCTGGTGGGCCTGTCGGCGCACGCGGACAAGTACACGCACCAGATGTCCGGCGGCCAGCAGCAGCGCGTGGCGCTGGCCCGGGCGCTGGCGATCGAGCCGCGGGTGCTGCTGCTGGACGAGCCGCTGTCGGCGCTGGACGCGGTGGTCCGGGTCCAGCTGCGCGAGGAGATCCGCTCGCTGCAGACCCGCCTGGGCATCACGACCGTGTTCGTCACGCACGACCAGGAGGAGGCGCTGAGCGTCTCCGACCAGGTCGCGGTGATGCGCGCCGGGCGCCTGGAGCAGTGTGCCGCGCCGGCCGAGGTCTACGCCGAGCCGGCGACGCCCTTCGTCGCGGAGTTCATCGGCACCATGAACCGGCTGCCGGGCACCCTGGCCGCCGACGGCCAGACCGTCGAGGTGGCCGGCCGCCGCCTGGTCGTCCGGGAGGCGGAGGGACCGCGATCGGGAGGGGAGGTCGCGGTCCTCATCCGGCCCGAGGCGGTCCGGTTCGAGCCGTCCGAGGACGGCGCGGCCACGGTGCGCCAGGCCGGGTTCCGCGGCCCGATCACCCGGATCACCGCGGTGCTGCCGGACGGGACCGAGGTGCTCTCCGACGTGCCCAGCGCCGCGGCCGCCGACCTGGTGCCGGGGGCCCGGGCCGCCGTGGTGCTGGACGACGCTCCGGTGATGGTGGTCTGAACCCGGCCGTGAACCCGGTCTGAACCCGGTCTGAACCCGGTCCGAGGCCCGGCCGGTTCGTCCAGGTCCGGGCCGGTCTGCTCACGGGTTTCTCACGGAATCCGCGAAGAACCCTTGTCAGTTGTTCGCGGGGCGTGCAGCTTGTAACCGTGGACGGGCGGTTCGACGCTTGGGCCCCGGACTACGAGGCCAGCGCGTTGCAGGACGTGTTCTACACGCGCCTGCACCGCAGGGTCCTGGCGTTCGCGTCCGGGGCGCCGGACGCGCCGCGCCGGATTCTGGACGTCGGCTGCGGCACCGGCCGCCTGCTGCGCACGGCCTCAGCCGCGTTCCCGGACGCGCACCTGGTCGGCGTGGACATCTCGGCCGGGATGCTGGAGCAGGCCCAGGCGATGACCGGGCCGGGGGAGGGCGGCGCCTTCGTGCGCGGCGACTCCGCCGCGCTGCCCTTCGCCGACGGCGCCTTCGGCGTCGTGACCTGCACCGCCTGCTCGCACCACTGGCAGGAGCCGACGGCGGCGCTGGCCGAGCTGCGCCGGATCACCGCCGCCGACGGACTGCTGGCGCTGGCGCATCTGCAGGGGGTCGCGCCGTGGGACCCGCCGGGCGCCCGGCAGATCCGGCGGCGCGGCGTGCGCATCTCCTCCGGGCTAGCCGTCCCGCTGCTCGACAGCGGTTTCCGGATCGCTGACGCCGCGCTGTTCGCCGAGTGTCCCCTCATGCCCGCGACCGTCGTGCTGTGCGCGCGGAAGCGGTAGCCAGGCCCCTGCGACCGCGCGGCGGCGCCACAGCCTGGTCGCGGCGTAGCGGATCGCGAAGGCCAGCCCCAGGTTGAGCGCGCCGCCGACGGCGTCGAGCACGAAGTGATTGCCGGTGGCCATGATGACGACGAACGTGAACAGCGGATAGAGCAAGCCCGCGATGCGGATCCAGCGGTGTCCGGCGTAGCGGTAGAGCATGATCCCGCACCAGCCGGACCAGGCGATGTGGTCGCTGGGCATGGCGGCGTACTGGTTGGAGACCGAGTCGATGCCGGAGTTGCCCCAGGAACCCCAGGTGTGGTGCGTGACCACGGTGTTGATGAAGCCGGCGCCGGGCAGGAAGCGGGGCGGGGCCAGGGCGAAGAAGTAGAAGCCGACCAGGCTGGACACCGTGACGGTGAACAGGACGATCCGCTCGGTGCGGTAGGCCTGCGGATGGCGGACGTAAAGCCATACCAGGACGCCGATGGTGATGAGGAAGTGCAGGGTCGCGTAGTAGTAGTTCATGCCGACGATCAGCGGTGTGATCTTGTCGACCGCGTGGTTGACCGTGAGCTCGATGTCGATGTGCAGCCGGTGCTCGAAGCGCAGGACCGACCCGGCCCGCCGAGTGGCGGTCGCCTTCTGGCCGGGGACCGCGTTGCGGGTCACGGTGTACAGGCTGTAGCCGACGACGATCAGCGCCAGTTCGGTCCACAGGCGCGGACGGCCTTGCCGGCCGGGGGAGAGGACGCGCCGGAGCGGAGTTCCGGCCGGCTTGGTTGCGCTCACTCGCCCGGGGTTTCAGTGGTCGCGTCGGCTTCGGGGGCCGCTTCGGCTTCAGTGGTCGCTTCGGTTTCGGGCGCCGCGTCGGATTCAGTGGTCGCTTCGGCTCCGGTGTCCGGATCCCGCTGGGGATCAGTGTCCGAATCCTCCCCGGTCCCAGTCCCGGACCCGGTCCCCGGCCGGTCGCGGCGAATCCACAGGTAGGCCAGCGCGCCGAGGAACACGATGAGCGAGACCCAGTCGTTGACCCGCAGCCCGAAGAACCGGTTGGCGTGGTCGTCGCGCAGGGCCTCGACCACCGCGCGGCCGGCGGTGTAGGCCGCGACGTAGATCGCGAACAGCCGCCCGCGGTTCGGGTGCCACTTGCGGTCGATCCAGACCAGCGCGAGCGCCACCGTGACGTCCCAGATCGACTCGTACAGGAAGGTCGGCTGGTAGAAGACGGCGTCCGGGGTGTTCGGCGGACGGTGCGAGGGGTCGATGCGGATCGCCCACGGCAGCCCGGAGGGACGGCCGTACAGCTCCTGGTTGAAGTAGTTGCCCCAGCGGCCGATCGCCTGCGCCAGTGCCAGCGCCGGCGCCGCCGCGTCGGCGAAGTCGGCGAGGTCGATCCCCTTGCGGCGGCAGCCGATCCACGCGCCGACCG
Source organism: Catenulispora sp. GP43 (assembly GCF_041260665.1). Lineage (NCBI taxonomy): Bacteria > Bacillati > Actinomycetota > Actinomycetes > Catenulisporales > Catenulisporaceae > Catenulispora > Catenulispora sp. GP43. Next base: position 319,431 of record NZ_JBGCCT010000006.1, read on the forward strand.
CGCCGAGCGCGACCGCGCCCCAGATCCCGAGCCCGCCGTCCCAGATGTAGAACGCCTTGACCGGGTCCTCGCCGGACTTGAAGTAGAGCTCCGGGTCGGTGATGACGTGGTAGAGCCGACCGCCGACCAGCCCGAACGGCACCGCCCAGATCGCGATGTCGACCACGTCCTCGCGGTGGCCGCCGCGGGCCTCCCAGCGCCGGCCGGTCCACACCACCGCGACCACGATGCCGAGCAGGATGCACATCGCGTAGGCCCGGATCGGGATCGGACCCAGGTGCCACACGCCCTGCGACGGGCTCGGCAGATACGCCAACGTCATCGCCGCGACCACCCCTGCTTGTTCCGGCCGCGCCGGCCGGTCCGCCGCGGTGCGTCTGGCCAGACTACATCGGTGACAAAGATGTTCGGTGGCCGAAGTATTGTGGGCGCCGATCGTGACATGGCTCGACGCTACCGACTTCGCGGGGCGGAGGGCGGCTTTGGGATCTAACAAGGCGGCAGTGTCGACGTCATCCAGTGTGCGAACGGCAGGAGAAGCATCGGCCCGAACACGCGCAGGACGGTGAGGGCCATCTGCCCGATCGGCCAGACCGACGTGTGGCAGCCGCCGGCCGGCCACACGACTCGGTCCGTGCCGGCGACCCGGAACGGGACCTGGGCCCGGGGCGCCGGCGTCACCAGCGGCTCCAGGAGCTTCAGGAGCTTCAGCGGTTCCAGCGACTCCACGCGCTGGTCACGCATCAGCGGAACGTAGTAGTGCTGGGCGAGAACATGGATCGATATGAACGTGCGCCATGGTGCCTTGTACAGCGAAATGCTGTAGCCGACGGATCTGGAGTATGTGCTGGCGTGCAGTAGCCGGCGCCACAACCGCACGCGATGGACGATCAGGAGGGCGAGGCCGGCCAACGGCAGAACGCCCATGACCGCGATCATGCCCACGACTGCTCCGTCCACGCTCGACGGCGTGTCCCATCCGCACGTATTCGGCGGGTCGACGACCTGGACGTGCTCGCCGAGTGTGTAGCGGGTGTCGCTGTCGGGCTGGTAGTCGTGCAGGCCGCCGGCCGGATCGATCCACTGCAGCATCAGCGCGCCCGGCTTGGCGGGGTCCTGGATGACGGTGGTCGTCCGCTGCGGGTATCCGGTCCATTGCAGCGCTTGGCGGTCGGCCGGCAGTGAGACCGCGACCAGTATCGCCCAGCACAGTGCGTAGACGACGCATTCTGCGATGGTGCGCCACCGGAACTGGCGCCGGGCTTCGTGCTCGGTGAGGCCGGTTCGGCGTGCTGCGTTCTTCTGCTGGTCGGTCAGAAGCGGTCGGCGGCCGAAGCTGTCTCTGGCGTCGGACTTAGCCACGGTGTCCCCCCAATAGCGATTCTCTATGAGTATCGCTATGACTCTCTCTCTAGCGATCCGTTCATCGCCGCGAGCACGCGGATCGCCGCGGCCAGGTCGTCCGGCGCGAGGGCCGGGGTGCGCGTCGACGACGGACAGGACCAGGAACTGGGCCGGCGAGGTGCTGTCGATCATGACGACACCCGACAAGGCCTACCGGTGGGTGGTACCGCGATGGCGCGGTTCGCGCGGCTCGGGGGTGGACGGCGGGGGTGACGGGGATGCCCCTCAATCCATCTCGGGCAGCGTCCGCGGCAGCCCGAAGCGCGCCATGACATCGGTGGTGAAGCTGGTGATGGCGCTGATGTGGTCGCCGGCCGTGGTGATGACCAGGAAACAGTAGGCGTGGTAGACGCCGGAGTGCGGATCCGCCAAGTACAAGCCGACAGCAGGCTGGCCGTTGGCGTGCGTGGGCACCACGCGGTAGCAGCGGCCCGGGATGAAAGCCGTGGCGCCGAGGATGCGCCGGGCCGTCTCGCTGCCGCGGTACTCCAGCATGGCCGGCGGCATCGACAGCCGCACGTCCGTGACGAGCAGGTCGATCAGCGCGTCCAGGTCGGTGCGTTCCAGGGCGTCGGTGAGCCGGGCGACGAGCCTGCGTTCGGCGGCGGTGTCGAGGTGGCGTGAAGGCCTGCCGCCGCCACTGCTCCCGCTGCCGCCACCGCTGCCGCCACGGCCACCGCTACCCCCGCTGGACTCGGCGAGATGGCTGTCGACCGTCGCGCGCGCCCGCTTCAGCGCGCTCTGCACCGACTCCTGCGTCGTGTCCAGCATCCGCGCGACCTCGGCGGCGTGGTAGCCCAGCACGTCGCGCAGGACGAGCACGGCGCGCTGGCGTGGCGGCAGCAGTTGCAGGGCCGTGATGAAGGCCAGGGAGATGGCCTCGCTGCTCTCGTAGCGGGCCTCGGGTCCGGGGTGTTCGTCGGCGAGGTGGTCGAGCAGTACGTCGGGGTAGGGCTCCAGCCAGGGCGGGGCGTCGCCGGTGCCGGTCGCGTCGGGCAGGGTGGCCTCGGGGTGCGGGGTGGCGATGCGGGGGCGGCGGCTGTCGGCGCGCAGCATGCTCAGGCAGCGGTTGGTCGCGATCTGATACAGCCAGGTCCGGATCGAGGAGCGCCGGCCGAACTCGCCGAGGCTACGCCAGGCGGACACGAGGGTCTCCTGGAGTGCGTCCTCGGCGTCCTGCAGGGATCCCAGGATGCGGTAGCAGTGCACCTGCAACTCGTGGGAGTGCGGTTCGACCAGTTCGCGAAACGCGTCGTGGTCGCCCGCGGCGGCCTTGGCGATCAGGTCCGTGGTCTCCATGCATCCTCGCTTTTCTTCTTTCCGCTCCGGTGTTCGGCTGCCTATCGATACCGACGCCGCCGGGCCCGCGAATTGGGCGGTGTCCGCGCGCCCAATTCGCGGCCGGGCCGGCGTCCACCCGATTGGAGGCGGTCCCGGTCCGGGGCGCGCCCCGGACACCGAGAAAAGGACCGCAGAAATGGCTAAGTACGTTCTCTCGTTCCGCGTCCCCGCCGACTACAAGCCCGACGCCGGGACCCCGGCCGAGTGGCAGGCCTGGTTCCGCGGGCTCGGCCCGGCCCTGGTGGACGTCGGCAAGGCGGTGACCGCCTACGCCTCGCTCGGCGAGGTCGGCGGCGGCGGCTCCCGGTTCGTCGCCTACTCGGTGGTGGCCGCCGAGGACATGGACTCCGCGCTGGCACTGGCCGAGGACTGCCCGGTGCTGCGGGTCGGCGGCGGCATCGAGATCGGCCCGGAGATGGAGGTCCCCGAGTCGTGAGCGATGTCATGAACCCCTCGACGGCGCCGCCGGCGTCGTTCCTGGCGACCGGGCGCGGCAAGGCCACGCTGGCGCTGCTGTGCCTGGTGACGTTCCTGGACGTGATGGACGGCGCCATCGTGAACGTCGCGCTGCCGACCATCCGGACGCACCTGGGCTTCTCGGTGCAGAACCTGCAGTGGGTGGTCAGCGGCTATCTGATCACCTACGGCGGCTTCCTGCTGCTCGGCGGCCGGGCCGCGGACCTGCTCGGCCGCCGGCGGCTGCTGATCGCCGGGACCACGCTGTTCGCGGCCGCCTCGCTGGCCTGCGGGCTCGCCGACAGCCAGGGGCCCCTGGTCGGGGCCCGGCTGGCCCAGGGCTTCGGGGCGGCGATGATGTCCCCGGCCGCGCTGTCCATCCTGACCACCACGTTCCAGGACTCCGACCGGCACAAGGCGCTGGGCGCGTGGGCCGGGATCAGCGGGATGGCCTCGGCGGTCGGGTTGTTCTTCGGCGGGCTGCTCACCGAGGACTTCGGCTGGCGGTGGGTGTTCTTCGTCAGCCTCCCGCTGTGCGCGCTGGTGCTGGCCGGGACGTTCCGGCTCCTGAAGGCCGACCACGGCCGGCCCGCGCCGGGCGGTTTCGACGCCCTCGGCGCGGTCCTGGTCACCGCCGCCATGCTGCTGCTGATCTTCACGGTGGTGCAGGCGCCGGACGTGGGCTGGGGCGCGGGCCGCACCGTCGGCGGGCTGGCCGCCGCGGCGGTGCTGATGGCCGCGTTCCTGGTCAACGAGCAGCGGCGGGCCCATCCGCTGGTCCCGTTGTCGATCTTCCGGATCAAGGGCCTGGGAGCGGCCGACGCCACCCAGGTGATCGCCTGGGCCGGCTTCTACTCGATGTTCTTCTTTGTCACGCTGTACATGCAGAACGTCCTGGGCTTCTCCCAGCTGGAATCCGGGCTCTGCTACCTGCCGGTGAGCGTCGGCATCGGGTTCGGCTCGACGCTGGCCACGAAGATGTTCGTCCGGACCGGCACCCGTCCGATCATCGTCTCCGGCGCGCTGCTCGCCGCCGGCGGCATCCTGTGGCTGTCCCGCATCCCGGCGGACGGGAGCTATGCCGGCAACCTGCTCGCCCCGCTCGTGATCATGGGGCTCGGGCTGGGGCTGCTGTACGCCGGGGTGCAGACGGCCGCGAACGCCGGGGTGCCGGAGGACCAGGCCGGCCTGGCCGCCGCCCTGATCACCGCCTCGTTCCAGCTCGGGTCGGCGCTCGGGCTGGCGGCGTTCAGCGGGATCGCGACCAGCCGCACCAGTCAGCTGCTGGCCGCGCACACCCCGCTCCCGCAGGCACTCACCGCCGGATTCCAACGGGCCCTGCTCGTCAGTGCCCTGTGTCTGGTGGCGGCCGGGGTCATCGCGCTGCGGGCGTCCAACACCCGCGGGGAGGCTGTTGCCGCGTTGGAGGGGGAGGGGCGGCAGACTCTGGAACCTTCCTACGGCCCCGTATAGGCCCGTATAGGCCCCGTACAGGGCCCCGAGACGGAATCCCGGGATGGCGTTCCAGGCCACCCCGGGATTCCCTTCGCGCTCTACGCCAGCCCCGGCACCGGCACCCGCACCGTCCCCAGCACCCGCTTCACCTCGATCTCGATCACCACCCGCAGCGGGTTCGGCCGCGGCTCCCCGTACCGCGCGGCGTAGCGGCGCTCGGCGTCGGCGACCGCTTCGGGGTCCGGGTTCACGCGGGCCACGCCTTCCAGCGTGGTCCAGCGGCCGCGGTCGGCCTGCGTCACCGCGACCGGCAGGGTGCCGGCGGCGGCGATGCGGCGGGCCTTGGCGCTGGTGCCGCTGGTGATGATGCGGGCCAGGCCGGTTTCCGGGTCGTAGACGACGCCCACCGGGACCAGGTGCGGGGTGCCGTCGGGGCGGACCGAGGCCAGGCTGCAGATGTGGCGTTCGGTCCAGAACGCCATGCCGTCGGGGTCGGACATCGGGCCTCCATCGAGGTGCTGTGCTGCGGAAGTGGTTCCCCGAGTCTGCGGGGTCTGCCTTAATTGCAGGACATCGCCTCGACGGCCGGCGCGCCGTTGCGCAGCAGCTCCCCGAACTCGTCCGGGCCCAGCGGCTTCGCGAACAGGTACCCCTGGGCGAAGTCGCAGCCGAGCTCGCGCAGCCGGTCGGCCTGCTCGGGCGTCTCGACGCCCTCGGCCACCACCCGCATGCCGAGCGCGTGCGCCAGCGTGATCACCGCGACCACGATCGCGTCGTCGCCGCGGTCGCGGGTCAGGCCGCTGATGAACACGCGGTCGATCTTCAGCGTGTCGACCGGGTTGTCGCGCAGGTGCCCGAGGGAGGAGTAGCCGGTGCCGTAGTCGTCCAGCGCGATCTTGATGCCGGCGGCGGAGAACGCGGCCAGGGCGGAGCGCGCGGTCAGCGAGGCCTCGTGGACCGCGGTCTCGGTGACCTCCAGGCAGATCCGGTCGGCCGGCACGTTGTTCCGCGCGATCGCCTTGGTGACCTGGCTGACCAGGTCGGAGTCGTGGGACAGCTGGCGGCTGGACAGGTTCACGGCCAGCAGGGGAAGGCGGGCGTCCGCGCCGCCGTCAGTCTCTGCAGCGCGCTGAAGTGCGCCGTCGTCGTCATCGCCGTCATCGCCGTCCGCCGCCAGCTCCGCGTTCCACGTCGCCAGCTGCCGGCACGCCTCGTCCAGCACCCACCGCCCGATCGGCACGATCAGCTGCGTCTCCTCGGCCACCTCCAGGAACGCCCCCGGGGCCAGCAGCCCGCGCTCGGGGTGCCGCCAGCGGATCAGCGCCTCGGCGCCGGTCACCCGGCCGTCCTCCAGCGCCACGATCGGCTGGTAGACCAGCGTGAACTCGCCGCGCTCGACCGCCTGGCGCAGGTCCTGCTCCAGGTTCATGCGGTGCACGGCGCGCTCGTGCGTGGCCGGCTCGAAGAAGCGGTAGCCGCCGGCCACCGCGCCGTCGGCCTTGGCCTGGTACATCGCGGCGTCCGCGTCGCGCAGCAGCTCGTCCACGGTGGTGTCCGGGCCGTGCGCCAGGGCTATCCCGATGCTGGTGCGCACGTGCATCGGCTTGCCGGCGCAGTCGAAGGGCCGGATCAGGCAGTCGATGACGCGCTGGGCGATCACCGCGGCCTCGGCGTGCCCGGCCACGTTCTCGCACAGCACCACGAACTCGTCCCCGCCGAAGCGGGCCACCAGGTCGCCGCGGCGCACCGCCTTGCGCAGCCGGTCGGCGACCGCGGCCAGCAGGGCGTCGCCGGCGGCGTGCCCGAGGCTGTCGTTGACCAGCTTGAACCGGTCCAGGTCCAGGAACAGCACGGCGAGCCGGCCGTCCTGGCCGCCGCCGAACTCGATCGCCTCCCGGATCCGGCTGACCAGCAGCGTGCGGTTGGCCAGGCCGGTCAGCGGGTCGCGCACCGCCTGCTCGGCCAGCGCCTCCTCGATCCGGCGGCGCTCGGTCAGGTCCCGGCTGACCGACAGCACGCTGGCCACCTGCCCGTCGCCGTCGAGTTCGGGCACGAAGCGGGTGTGCAGGAACCGGGACTGGCCGACCACCGTGACGCTGAACTCCCGCTCGGTGTCCTTCCCGGTCTCCAGCACGTACCGCAGCGACTCCTCCCAGATCCCCAGGAAGTCCTCGGAGTAGCCGCGCTCCCGGGTGGTGCGCCCGAGCATCTCCACCCCGGTGAGCTCCCGGGCCGCCGGGTTGGCGTAGGTGCAGCGCAGGTCCCGGTCGAACCGGGCCATCAGGTCCGGGCTGGTGTCCAGCAGGGTCTTGAGCTCGCGCCCGACCCGGTCCAGTTCGGCGGTCCGGGCCTTGAGCTCGCGTTCGGAGATCTTGCGCGCGGTGATGTCGCGGCTGATCCCGAAGGTGCCGATGATCCGGCCGTCGAAGTCGCGCAGCGGCTGCTTGCTGGCGCTGAGCGTCTCCTCCTCCGGGGTGCCCGGGCGCAGGTGGGGCTCCTCGAAGTCGGTGATCGCCCGGCCGGTGCTCATGATCGACTGCTCGGTGGCGAAGGCCGCGGCGGCGTGCTCGGGGGTGAAGTAGTCGCGGACCGTCTTGCCGATCATCGCGGCCGGCGCGGTGCCGCTGAACTCCGCGGCGCTGTCGCTGACCCGCAGGAAGCGGGACTCGCGGTCCTTGAAGAAGATCATGTCGGCGCAGGCCGACAGCAGGTTGTGCAGGCAGATCCGGTCCAGCTCGGCCTCGTCGATCGGCCGCACCGGACCCTCCGGTCCGGGCGGGCCGGCGGACAGGTCGGCGGTGTCGAGCGCGTCAGGGCTGAACGGGGGTATCCGAGGGTGGGTCTGCGGGTGAGGTGTGCCGGGCTGTTCGGGGACCCCGTCTGGCCGCGACGGCTCGTGGGCACCTGCTCCGGTCCCGCGTTCTGCCGCACTCGTCATCGATGTGTCTGCTCCCTGCGTCCAGTGATCTCCATGATATCCGAGCGGTCCTGCGCCGCCTGCTCCGGCGAATCACCAGGTCATGACCTCGGCGACATGCCCGTCGGGCCTGATCAGCACCGACCCGGGACGGTCCCATCCGTCACGGACGGCCCATCCGGGGCCCAGGACGGCCGTCGTCGTGATGACGGCCGCGACACCGGCTTCCGGTCCCGTCCGGCCGCCCCCGACCGTCAGCCGCACGAAACGCCCCGGCCCGATCCCCCGCAGCAGCTCGTAGAGCGGGACCGGCTCGCCGCCGTCCTGCTCCAGCAGCAGGTCGGGGACGCGTGCGCCGAGGCGGTCGTCCCCGCCCTCGTCCCCGCCCTCGTCGCCGTCCGGGGCGCCGTCGCCGTCGCCGTACCGCACGGCGATCCCGGACAGCCGCCGCGCGTACTGCGCGTTGACCGAGGGGTGTTCGGCCAGCAGCGCCTCGAAGCGGCCCCGCAGGGCGGCCCCGTCGGCGCCGGTCGCGGCGACCAGGCCCATCTGCGCGTGCACGTCCTCCAGCACGCGTTCCCCGGCCGGGCGCCGCTCGGCCTCGTAGCCGTCGAGCAGGGCGTCGATGTCGTCACGCGCGCCGGCGGCGTCCCCGTCCCGCTCGGCGTGCACGGCCGCGATCAGGCGCCACGCCAGGTTGTGCGCGTCCTGGACGCCCAGGTTCATGCCCTGGCCGCCCATCGGGAAGTGCACGTGCGCCGCGTCCCCGGCCAGCAGTATGCGGCCGTCGCGGTAGCGATCGGCCTGAAGCGCCGAGTTGCCGATCGTCGAGACCCGCTCGACCTCGCCGAGCCCGTAGTCGGTCCCGGAGATCCGGATCAGCGAGTCGCGCACCATCCGCGCCGTCCACGGCTTGTTCACCTCGGCCATCACCGCGTGGTCGATGGTCGAGACGACGAAGCGGCCGTCCGGCAGCGGGATCACGAACAGCAGCCCGCGCTCGTTGCCCTGCAGGTAGCCCTCCGGCGGCGGCGGATCGGCCAGCTCGACCAGCGCCGCCGGGCTGACCATGGTGTCCGGCGTGCCGGTGAAGCCGATCCCGGCGGCCTCGCGCACCGTGCTGTGCGCCCCGTCGCAGCCCACGACGAACCGCGCGCCCACCTCGTGCTCGGCGCCGTCGTGCCGCACCAGCGCCACCACACGGTCCGGCTCCTGCCGCAGGCTCACGACGCGCCGCCCGCGCAGCACCTCGCCGCCGCAGCGCCGCAGGTGCTCCTCCAACATCTCCTCGGTCTGCGCCTGCGGCTGGAGCAGGATGAAGGGGAACGTCGTCGGCAGCACGGCGAAGTCCAGCCGCGCGGCCCCCATCGCGAAGTGCCAGGTCGGCAGTTGCCGGCTGGCCGCCAGCATGGGCGCGGCGGCCCCGCGCGAATCGAAGATCTCCAGAGTCCGGGGATGCACGACGAACCCGCGCGAGAAGGCCGCGCGGTTCTCCCGCGCCTCGACCACCATGACCCGCACCCCGGCCGCGCTCAGCTCCGCGGCCACCCAACAGCCGACGGGCCCGGCTCCGACGACCAGCACCTCGATATCCGGCGGTGACGACATCCGATCCTCCCGGTCGGGCGCGAGTACGAATGATGATACCGGCGGGGTGCAACCTTTCCGTACCCAGTCGGCTCGGAACCTGATGACGGAGCTGAACAGGGCGGACGGAGCGGGGGAAGGTTTCGGTGGACCGGCTCGAAGGGTTCGCGGAGTACGCGGGGGCGCGCCAGCGCCACCTGCGCAGAAGCGCCTACCTGCTGTGCGGCGACTGGCATCTGGCCGAGGACCTGACCCAGACGGCACTGGTCCACCTGTGCCGCAGCTGGGGCCGGGCCCGCCAGGCCGAGTCGCTGGACGCCTACGCCCACAAAGTCCTGGTCAACAGCTTCCTGCGCGACAAGCGCAGGTACCAGCGGCAAGTGGAACGGGTCGCGGCGTACTCCTCGGGCCTGCCGGACACGGCTCCCGCCGAGCCCACCGAACTGCGCCTGTCCCTGCAGGCCGCGCTGCAACTCCTGCCGCCGCGCGCCCGCGCCGTGGTGGTGCTGCGCTTCTGGGAGGACATGAGCGTGGAGGCGACGGCCGCCGCGCTCGAGTGCTCCGTCGGCAACGTCAAGAGCCAGACGTCCAGGGCCCTGGCCAGGCTGCGGGAGATCGTCGGCGACTCCCTCATCGACAGCGGACTCCAGTGAAAACGGTGAAGACCGATGACTGACGACATGTTCCCCGGCCACGACGACTTCGACCGCGGACCCACCCCGGGCGGGGCCTTCGCCGGCGGGTTCGCCGACGAGCCGCCCCTGGTCGACATGGTGCCGCGCGCGCTCGCGGCGTACGAGCGCGGACGCCGGCGCCGCCAGGCCGCCGGCGTCGGCGGCGCGGTCGCGGCGGTGGCCGCCACCGCGCTGGTCGCGACCCAGCTGGGCGCCGGCGGCGGCCCGGGCGCGACGGCCTCGCCGGGCCGTGCGGCGGCACCGACGGTGCGGTCGAGCCCGCTGCGGCCGCCGGCGGGCGCCCCGTCCACGCCGGCACCGGCGACCTCCTCACCGGCGCCGACAGTGTCCTCTGCCTCGTCCTCGCCGTCGGGCGGCCCCTGCGACCAGACCTTCACCCTCGCCGAGAAGATGACGTCGAACGCGCTTGCGATCCCCTCGCAAGCCGTGGCCCGCAAGCTGTGCGAGCAGGGCCTGACGGCCTTCGCCGCCATGCTGCCCGGACACGCTTGGGCGCCGGTCAAGGATCCGTTCGTTCCTCCCGGTGGCGCGGTCACCTACCTGGCGGACGACTACGCGTCCACCGCGGCCCCGGCCAGCCCACTGGGTACCGGCATCAGCACCAAGCCCTACTTCACCGCGCACTGCGCGAACGTCTGGTACCCCCAGACGCAGTGCCAGCCGGTGACCCTGGCCGAGGGCATGAGCGGAATCGAGTTCGGCGGGGAACCCGCCGACGGCAAGCCGGGCGGCTACGAGCTCGATGTCGACCTTCCCGGCGGCCGCCAGTTCCGGTTCTCGTTCGGCTTCGAGAAGGGCGCGCCGCGGCCGCTGACGCTCGACGGGTTCTTGACCCTCGTGAAATCGGAGCGCTTCGCCGAGTACCTGAAGCAGTACGCCGCGACCGTCGGCGGTTGAGCGGCTGACCTCTCCTTGAGCCGACGGTCCCGGCACAATGTCCTTAACTGTTCGGTCCTTACTTTTGCCCGACCATCGGAGGACACCCGTGCTCACCCCGGCCGACGAGACCCTGCTGCGCCGCGCGATCGAGATCGCGGCGCACGCCATCACCCTCGGCGACGCGCCGTACGGCTCGCTGCTGGCCGACGCCGCGGGCACCATCCTGATCGAGGAGCACAACACGGTGCGCCGCGACGACGACATCGCCTCGCACCCGGAGCTGAAGCTGGCGCGCTGGGCCGCGCGCGAGCTCAGCCCCGAGGCGGCCGCCACGACGACCATGTACACCAGCTGCCAGCCGTGCGGGATGTGCACCGGCGGGATCGCGCGCTCCGGACTCGGGCGGGTGGTGTACGCGCTGTCGACGGACCAGTTCTACGAGGTGAACCCCGGCTCGCAGTGGCCGGTCGTGCCGCAGGAGGGGCCGGCGCTGTTCGAGCAGGCGCGGGTGCCGATCGAGGAGTACTACAAGAAGTAGCCGGGGATGGCGCGCCGGTCATGGTGCGCCGTCATGGGGTGTACGGCAGCTGCGGCACCACGTAGCAGTTGGTGTCCATGTTCGGCACCTGCGTCACCCACCCTCCCCTGCCGCCCTGGGCGGAGTCCTGCCACCGCGCTGCGTTCAGGCACGCGTTCGTGTCGCCGGTCGGCGGGGGAGTGGGGACGAAGGACGCCGGCAGGATCAGGTTGTGGGCGTCGTAGGGCTGCGTGCGGTTCATGAAGTGCTCGACGCAGGCCCGCGTCACGTTCGCGCCGCAGGAGGCGACGGCGTCGGTGAGCCACTGCGCGGCCGCCCAGCCCTCCAGGTTCCAGGCGGACAGCTGCGACTGCTGGTCCGGGAAGTACTTGGCCATCGCGGCGCGGAACTGCGCGACCGCCGGGTACTGGACGTCCTCGTAGTTGCGGCTGGAGGAGGTCGCCCACAGGACGTTGCGACAGTTGGGGGAGGAGCTGTAGTCGGTGCGGACCGACTCACTCCAGTTCTCGACGTTGGTGACCTTCGCCAGCACGCTCACTCCGGCGGTGTCCATCGCCTTGCACAGTGCGGCGTTGCCGCGGGTGTCCATGGCGTCGAACAGCAGCTGGCTGCCGTCGGCCTTCATCGCCGCCGCCACCGCCTGGAAGTCCGGCAGCGCCAGGTCCACGGTCTGGGACAGGACGTGGTAGCCCTCGGCGTGCAGGCCGGCGGTCAGCTGGGAGGCGTAGCGCGTGGAGTCGGCCTGGTTGTAGGCGACCACCGCGGCCCGGACCGTGCCCAGGCGCTGCTTGAAGAAGCGGAAGATCTCCGTGCTCTGGTACAGGGTGCCGTTCCAGCCGACGGTGCGGCCGTCGCGGGGTGCGTTGCTGCCGCCGATCTCGTACAGGTGCGGGTACTGGTCGTAGACCGTGGTGATCGGCTGGCCGCCGATGTCGGGGACGTCCTTCTGGTTGACGTAGGGCGCTCCGGCGTAGTCCAGCGCCGCCGTCGCGTCCAGGGCGAAGACCTGGTCGTGGTCGATGAGCTGGTGCACGCAGTCCTGGTTGCCGATGCCGCTGCCGCCGTCGTCGCAGACCGTGACGGTCACGGTCCGGCCGTGCACGCCGCCGCTGTCGTTCAGGGCGCGGAAGAAGGCCTGGGCGCCGTAGCCGGGGCCGCTGAACGCCGCGGAGCCGACCGGGCTGGTCAGCGAGGCGAGGATGCCGATGTGGATCTGGGCCGGGGTGACGCCGACGTCGCTGGCGGGGTTCTGGTTGGCGGTGGTCGGGCCGGTGGCCGAGGACGCGCCGGTTCCGGGGCGGGGGGCGAAGGCGCTGGAGGGCAGGCGGGTGCCGCAGCCGGTGGCCGCTGCGAGCGTCGCCGCCGCTGTGAGGAGCGCGAGGAGGAGGGGTGCGCGGAGCCGGCGCCGGCGGCTGGCGCTGACGCTGGCTCCGGTTCCGGTTCCGGTTCCGGCTGTGGCTCTGGCGGCGGCTGTGGCCGTGCGGTGCGGCGGCGACATGCGCGGCGTCAGCTGCATCCCGGCACGTTGGGGTTCCCGGTGAGCGCGACCAGCCCGCACAGGGTCGAGTCCGAGACCTTCCATGTCCCGTCCTCCAACACCGCTGTGCCGGTGGCGTTCGGCTCCACGACGGTCCCCTGCAGGGACAGCGAGTAGGTCACGGTGGCGGTGGTCGGGGAGGTGAAGGACACGCCCGACACCGTCGCGGACACCTGGCCGACCCGCGGGTCGGTGGCGAAGCCCTGGAGCAGCGGGGCCAGAGTGCTGCCGTGCTGCAGGTACTTCTCCTTGTCGGCGATCGTGGTCTGCGGGTTGAAGAACAGTTCCCAGTTCTTCTTGATCTCGGCCGTGGCGCCCGTCGGGTCGGACGGACCGTTCGCCGAGGACGTGGCGGGCGGGGTGGTGGTCTGCCCCGTCGTGGGCGAGCTCGTCGCCGGCGGGGTGGTCGTGGTCGTCGTCGAGGACGGCGCCGGTTTGCTGCTGCCGCCCCCGCACGCCGAGGCGGCGATCAGCACCGCGGCCGCGACGGCGAGGCCTCGGGTGCGTCCGAATGGGGAGGTCCCGCGATGCCGGCGCCGCACCGCCGTGGCGCCGTCGTCGGGGGCGCGTCGCGTCATCGACATGGCCTTATCTCCGCCTCTGCTGCGCTCGAAAGGACTCGCGTCCACCCTCAGCATGTCCTTTTGTGTATAAACCGCAACATAAGCGGTAGAAACCCGCCATGGCTCGGATGCCACACCCGCCGGCGACACCCGCGCTGCTCCGCGCGGCCCGCGAATGGTCCGGCTGGTTCGTGGTGGCGGCCGGAGCGGTGCTGTGCGTCCTGGGCTGGTACGGGATCTCCGGCGAGAGCGTGATCGAACAGCAGCTCCCCTACCTGGCCTCGGCCACGATCCCCGGCGCGGCACTGATCGTGGCCGGCGCGGTCCTGCTCGCCCGCCGCGCCGGGACCGCCGACGACCGGATCGAGACGCTGTACGGACTCCTGGTCGCGGACACCGAGACCGGCGACGACGCGACCCGCACGATGCCGCACGCGGAGGCGGAGGCGCTGCTCGCCGTCCCGGGCGGCACGCTGTATCACCGGCGGGATTGCCCGCTGGTCGCGGACAAGCCCACGGCTGAGGTGGTCGGTGCGGCGGCTATCGCCGAGCGGTCGCTGACGCCTTGTCCGGTGTGCGAGCCGCCGAGGGTGTCGAACGCTGATTCGGGGCCGGAGCGGCCGGGTGGCGGCGCCGGCCCGCCTGCCGCTGATCCCGATCCCGGCCCCGGCCCCACCCCACCAGGCCCCTGATGCCCCTCCTGGCCGAGTCCGCCTCCCTCAGCCTCACCATCGACCTCGCCATCGCCGGCCTGGCCGTCGGCAGCGCCGCCGCGCTCAGCGGCATCGGCCTGGTCGTCACCTACCGGGCCACCGGCGTGCTCAACCTCGCGCAGGGTGCGCAGGCGATGATCATCGCGTACCTGCTGCGCGAGCTGGTCGTGGTGTGGCACTGGCCGGTGTGGCCGGCCGCCGTGGTGTGCCTGCTGGTGGTGGCGCCGGCGCTCGGGGTGGTACTCGAGCTCGGGATCTTCCGTCCGCTTCAGCGGCGGGGGGCCGGGCCCGCCGAGACCATGGTCGCGACCATCGGTGTCTTCATTTTGCTGACCGGGGCCGTCGTTCTCATCTGGGGCACCGGTCCCTATGCCGACGCGCCCTCGCTCGTTCCCAGCACGCCTTTCACGCTGCCCGGCGGTCATGCCGTGCGTCTCGACACCGCCGTTCAGCTCGGTGTCGTGCTCGCGCTCAGCGTGCTGGTCGCGGTCGTCACCCGGTTCACACGCTTCGGGCTGCGGTTGCGCGCGGTCGTCGACGATCGGGCGCTGGCCGGCTTGTCCGGGGTGAACGCCGGGCGGGTGTCGGCGATCGGGTGGGCTTTCGGCTCGGTCGTCGCCGGGCTGGTCGGGGTGCTGCTCGCGCCGAACCTGCTGCTCGACCCGTACGGCCTGTCGCTGCTGGTCATGGAGACCATGGCGGTGGCCGTCGCGGGGCGCCTGCGCAGCGTCGGGGTGGCCGTGGCGGTCGGGCTGGGGCTGGGCGTCATCGGCAGCGAGCTGACCCGGCTGCGGCCCGGCGGCCAGGTCCTGCCGCTGGTCCAGGCCGTGCAGTCGAACCTGTTCGTGATCGCGCTGCTGGTCGTGGCGCTGCTGCCGGGCCGCCTGGGCTCCGGGGCGCAGGCTCCGCCGGCGCGCGCCGCCGCCGTGGGCCGGGGCGCGCCCGAGCGCGCCGCGGTCGCCACGATGGCCTGCACCGTGCTGCTGCTCATGCCGCTCGGCTTCCGCGGCGGCGATCTGCGCAACGCGCTGCAGGTCCCGGCGCTGGCGCTGGTGCTGCTCTCGGTCGTGGTGGTGACCGGGTACGGCGGCCAGGTCTCGCTCGGGCAGGCCGGGTACGCCGGCATGGGCGCGCTCGGCACCGGCCTGTTCATCTCCGGCAAGGTCCCCGGCGTCCCGGCGATGCCCGCGATCCCGGCGCTGCTGTGCGCGGTGCTGGTGACGATCCCGCTGGGCCTGCTCACCGGCTGGCCCGCGATCCGCCGCCGCGGTCTGGCGCTGGCGCTGGTGACGTTCGCCGTCGGCACCGCCATGAGCCGCTTCGTGTTCGACCAGCCGTACGCCACCACCGGCCTGACCCTGGACCGTCCCGGATTCCTCGCCGACGACCGCGCCTTCTACGCCGCCGAACTGGCGCTGCTCGCCCTCGGTGTGGTGATCGTGCGCAACCTGCACCGCCGGCGCCTCGGCCGGGCCCTGACCGCGCTGCGCGACCACGAGGCCGGCGCGTCGGCGGCCGGCCTGAACGTGCCCTGGCTCAAGGTGTTCGCCTTCCTCACCGGCGCCGGACTCGCCGCGCTCGGCGGCGGCCTGATGGGCCTGGGCGGCCGGGCGTTCAACGCCGCGACCTTCGACCCCTTGCAGGGCCTGCTGTGGTTCGCGGCGGTGGTCGTGGCCGGCGCGGACAGCGCGCTCGGCGCGGTCCTGGCGGCGGCGCTGCTGGTCGGGCTGGACGCCGGCACCACGGCGGGGTTGTCGACGGTCGTGGTCGGCGCCCTGGCGGTGGCGATCGGCCGGCTGCCGGGCGGGCTCGCGGGGTGGGTGGCGGGCCTCGGCGCCGCAGCCTCCGGAGCGTCCGGAGCTTCTGGTGTATCCGGAGGTTCTGGCATGTCCGGGGCTCCTGGCATGCACGGCGCCTCCCCAGCGTCGTCCCTGCCGCCGCCCAGAGTTCGGCTCAGCCCGCTCGGCGTCCGAGTCCATGCCCGACTCCGTGCCCGCATCATCCGCCGCGAAGCCCCCGGCCAGGTGCGGCCATGAGAACGGTGCGCCTGACCGCGCGCGGCGTCGTCCGACGCTTCGGCGGCGTCGTGGCCGTGGCCGGCGTGGACCTGTCCGTCCCGCCCGGCCGGATCACCGCGCTGGTCGGGCCGAACGGCGCCGGCAAGAGCACCTTGTTCGACTGCCTGTCCGGCACGCTGCGCCCCGACGCGGGCCGCGTCCTGCTCGGCGGCCGCGACATCACCCGCCTTCCCGACTACCGCCGCGCCCGGCTCGGGCTGGGCCGCACCTTCCAGCAGCTCTCGATCTTCCCCGGCCTGACCGTGGCCGAGAACGTCCTCGTCGGTGCCGACGGACGCCCCGGCGGGACCCTGCGCGGCCTGGTCGGCCTGCCCGATTCCGACCGGGAGGCGACGGCGCCGGCCACCGACCGGGCCCTGTACCTCGCGGGCCTGTCGGCACTGCGCGACCACCCGGTCTCCGACCTGCCGACCGGCACCCTGCGCATGGTCGAGTTGGCGCGCGCGCTGGCCGGCGCGCCGCGCGTGCTGCTGCTGGACGAGCCCGCGGCCGGACTGGACGCCGCCGAAGCCGCCCGCCTGGCCGCGACGCTGCGCACGCTCAGCGCCGAAGGCATGGCGCTGCTGCTGGTCGAGCACGATGTCGACCTGGTCGCCGAGCTGGCCGACACGGTCTGCGTGATGGCCGCCGGGCGGGTGGTCGCGCGGGGCCCGGCGGCGGCCGTGCTCGCCGATCCCGAGGTGGGCGCGCTGTGGGGGAAGGTATGACTGTCGAGGCCGAACTCGTATGACTGTCGAGGCCGAACTGAGTGCCGCCCGGGTCCGCTACGGCCCGTTGGAGGCGCTGCACGGCGTGGACCTGGCCTTTCCCGCCGGATACGTCAGCGTCCTGATCGGACGCAACGGCGCCGGGCGCACCACCGCGCTGCGGGCCCTGGCCGGGGCCGTGCCGCTGTCCGCCGGCCGGTGCCTGTGGCAGGGGCGCGATGTCAGCACTCTGCCCGCGTACCGCCGCGCACGCCTGGGCCTGGCGTTCGTTCCCTCCGAGCACGCGGTGTTCGGGTCGCTGACCGTCGCGGAGAATCTGGGGCCGGACGCGGGGACCGACGCAGAGGTCGCTGACACGTTCCCCGAGCTGCCGCCGCTGTTCGAACGTCGTGCCGAGACCTTGTCCGGCGGGCAGCAGCGACTGGTCGCGCTGTGCCGGGCGATGCTGCGCCGGCCGCGGCTGCTGGTGCTCGACGAGCCCGATCTCGGCCTGGCCCCGGCGGTGGTCGCGCGCCTGCACCGGCGACTGCTGGAGATCGCGGCCGAGGGGCGGACGGTGGTCCTGGCGGCGCAGACGCTGCCCGCCACGCTCCGCGCCGCGGGGGTCGTCCATGTCCTGCATCGCGGCCGCGTCGCCTTCAGCGGGGAACCGGGGGAACTGCCGCTGTCCGAGTGAACTTCTGTCACTCGTTAGCATCGCCCAGCTGGCCTTCGACCGTCCATGCTCGGACACTGACGCTGTGACCAAGACACGCATCGCGTGCGCCGTTGTGGGCGTGCTCTCTCTCGTCGCCGCCGCGCTGATGGCCTGGTGGATCACTCCGAGCTACGTCGCCCGGATCCCCTCGGACAAGACCATCTCCCGCAACTACGCCGGGACGTTCGAGACCCTGCTCGATCCGCAGGCACTGGCTACCGGCAACCTGCTCGGCGCGATCAAGCAGAAGGTGCCGCTGACCGTCGCCCAGGTCGTGAAGGTCGAGGCGACCTCCGGAAACACGGCCCTGGTCAGCGACTCCCGCACGACCGAGGCGAACGGGACCAAGGTCGAGCAGACCAAGTGGGAGTACGCGGTGGACCGCAAGTCGCTGGAGGCGGTGAGCAACCACCCCAGCAGCTGGACCGTGATCCCGGCCAAGGGGCTGACCGTCAGCTGGCCCTTCGGCGCCCAGAAGAAGAACTACGAGGGCTGGACGCCGGAGACGCAGACCACGACCCCGCTGACGTATCTGCGCTCGGAGTCGAAGCAGGGCATCACGACCTACGTCTACGAGGCGAAGGTCGCCCCGACGAAGATCGTGGACCCGCAGATCCTGGCCACGCTGCCCAAGCAGCTGCCCGCCAGCCTGCTCAAGCTCCTGGCCTCCGCCGGCAACCTGCCGGCGTCCCAGGTCGCGCAGCTGAACCAGATCCTGCCGCAGCTCGGGGCCGAGGTCACGATGGCCTACACCTTCCAGGACGACTCCACGTTCTGGGTCGACCCGGACACCGGCCTGGTCATCGACGTGCAGCGCAACCAGCAGCGGGTGGCGGCGATCGCCCTGCCCACCGGCACGGTGATCCCGCTGATCCCCGCGGTCGCCGCCACGTACGAGACCACCCCGGCCAGCCAGAAGCAGGCCGCCGACGACGCGAGCAACGGCAGCAACGTCATCAGCTGGCTCGGCGTGTACCTGCCGATCATCCTGCTGGTCCTCGGCGTGGTGCTGCTGGCGCTGGCCGCCTTCCTGTTCCTGCGCGGCCGCCGGCGCGGGCCGACGGTGCCGCCGGCGCCGCCCGCGGGTCCGGGGCCGGGACCGGAGGCGACGCACCCGTAGGGGTGCCGGGATTCGGTGGATGAGGGTGGCGGCCAGGTGGCCGCCACCCTTTTGCGTGGTCGGCGAGCCTTCCGCGGTTCAGTGCGGGCTGAGCTCCAGCGTGCGCCGCTTCCGGTCGATGCCGGCGACGACGACCGTCACGGTGTCCCCGACATCGGCCTCCCCGTGCCGAAGCAGGCCCTCGATGCCGTCGGCGACCCGGACGAAGACTCCGAACGGCACCAGCATGGTGACCTGCCCGGTCAGCTCCTCGCCCACGGAGACCTGGTCGGCGAAGGTCTGGAACGGATCCGGCTGCGTCGCGCGCAGCGAGAGCCGGGCCTCCAGGTTCCAGGTGTCGAACTGCAGGAACTCGCCGGATACGCGCTGACCGACCTCGACGATGTCCGTGGCCGCGTCGAAGCGCTGCCAGGCGAGTTCGGGGATCGTGATGAAGCCGACACCGGGGAAGCCCGGGTGCGCGGGGCCGTCGTCCAAGGCCACGAACACACCGAAGCGCTCGACCGCCGCGACCACGCCGGACAGGATCTCGCCGGGTCGCAGCGCTTCGAGGAAGGCCCACAGTTCCGGGTGGTCAGCCTGCTCAAAAGCCATCGGGACGCAGTCTTTCAGCAGAACACGATCGCGTGCCCGCTCCCGATGCTCGCCAGGCACGCCCGATACAGGTGCAGCCACACATACCGCTCCGCTGCGAACGCGTCGTCCTCGCCCGTCGCCTCCACGGCCGCGGCCTCATCGTCGGACAGCGCCCCCTGCTCATCGAGCCGGATGCCGAGCGCTGCCGCGAAGCCCGCCAGTTCCGCCCGCAGCCGGTGGCTCGAGCCGACCATGCCCACGCCCGCGACCTGCGCCTCCTCGGGCAGGAACAGCGGGTCGTCGAAGGCGACCGGGATGTAGTAGCCCTCGTTGTCGGAGTGGCAGAGCAGGTGGGAGGAGAACATGACCGTCTCGTCATCGACCTTCATCAGGTCGTGGCGGTACTGGTCGTCGCTCACCGCGGACCAGGGGGTCACGGCTTCGCCGAGTCGGGCGAGGGTGAAGACGCGCCGCAGGTGCGACAGGTAGCTGTAGGGGAAGCCTGTCGAGTAGTCGTGGTCGTCGCCGGCCTTGTGGATGACCTCCGGCTCGCGCCATGTGATGCCCTCGGCTGCCAGGGCGTGGGTCAGGTTGTCGAACGCGTCGTGGTGGTGGGCGTAGCCCTCGGGGTCGTTGCGCGCCTGATCGCACAGTATCCCCACCGAAATCCCCAATCCCATGGCCGTGCACGCTACCGGCTGCGGCCGACAGGCGGCGCATATGATCACGTTCATGAGCGTGGACGAGCGGGCTGCCCGGGACCGGACGGCGCCCGGTCCGGCCACGCTGACCACCTCGTTGCTGATCGCGATCATCCTCGTGGCGGCGAACCTGCGCGCCGGGCTGACCGGTGTCGGGCCGCTGCTGCCGAGCATCGAGCACTCCACCGGGCTGTCCGAGACCTGGGGCGGGCTGCTGCTCACGCTGCCGCTGCTGACCTTCGCCACGACCTCGCCGCTGGCCGGCCGGGCCGCGCGCCGGTACGGGGCGCCGCGGGTCCTGGCCCTGTCGCTGCCGTTGCTGGCGGCCGGGCTGGTCGTGCGCTCGCTGCCGGGGACGGTCTTGCTGTTCACCGGCACCGTCGTCATCGCCGCCGCGATCGCCGCGGGCAACGTCCTGCTGCCGGCGGTGGTGCGGACGAACGTGCCGGGGCCGCGGATCGGGCAGGTCACCGGCGTCTACGTGACCGCGATGGGGCTGGTCGCCGCGATCTCCTCCGGGGTGTCGGTGCCGCTGGCCGACGTCCTGCCCGGTGGCTGGCGCACCGCGCTGGGCTGCTGGGCGGTGCTCGCGGTGCTGGCGTTTCCCGCGTGGCTGCCGCACCTGCGCCGCGAAGCCCGGCCGATGCCGAAGTCGATGCCGCAGCCCCCGACCTCGCCTGCTGCCCCTCCGCCCCCGCCGCCGAAGGCGCCCGGCCTCTGGCGCTCGCCGCTGGCCTGGCAAGTCAGCCTCTTCATGGGCCTGCAGTCCTTCGGCTTCTACGCCACCATCGCCTGGCTCCCCAGCATCGTCCACGACCACGGCACCCCGGCGGCCACGGCCGGCTGGGAGCTGTTCCTGTTCCAGGCCGTGGGGCTGGTCGCCAGCAGCACCCTGCCGCTGCTCACCCGCCGCCGCGTCGACCAGCGCCTGCTCGCCGCGGCCGCCTCGGTCCTCACCGGGGCGGGGTTCGCGCTGCTGGCCGCGGCCCCGGGCCTGGCCGTGCCGGCCTGCGTGCTGACCGGCTTCGGCGGCGGCGCGACGCTGGTGCTGGCCCTGACCTTCCAGGGCCAGCGCGCCGCCGAGGGCCCGCAGGCCGCGGCGCTGGCCGCGATGGCCCAGTCGGTCGGCTACCTGGTTGCCGCGGTCGGCCCGCTGCTGCTCGGCGCGCTGCACGGCGTCACCGGCGGCTGGGCCGTGCCGTTGACGGTGCTGGCCGCGCTCGCCGGGATGCAGGCGCTCATCGGCGTCGGGGCCGGCCGCGACATCACCGTGGCCCCTCCGCCGGCGCCGTCCGGGCCGTCTGCGCCGTCTGCGGCGACCCCTCCACCCGGTTCCCCGACACCACGGTCACGATGACACACACCGCGATGATCGCATCAGGCCCAGATCCTGAATCTGCTGGGTGATGCGGCACGGGGCGATCGTGGAGCGCGGGGCGACCGAGTCGGTGCTGGCCGAGCTCACATCCCGATGATGCTCAAACCCCGATGACGCTCAAACCCCGATGACGCTCACCGCGGCCCACAGCGCGACCGTCGCGGCGACCAGCGTCGCGGGCACGGCGACCAGGCCGAGCCGGGTGTACGTCGCCAGGCTCACCTGCTCGCCGTGCGAGGTCAGCACCCGGCGCCACAACAGCGTCGCCAGCGACCCGACATAGGTCAGGTTCGGCCCGAGGTTCACACCCAGCAGCACCGCCAACAGCGTCGCCGGCCCGGCGGCTGCGGCGGCCGGAAGCAGCACGAGCGTGGCCGGCAGGTTGTTGACCACGTTGGCCAGCACCGCCGCCACGCACGCGGTCCCCAGCAGCGGCAGGAACGAAGACCCCTGCGGCAGCAGGTCGCCGGCATGCGCCCCGAGCCCGCTCCCGGTCGCCGCCTTCACCACGACGCCGAGCGCCAGCACGAACGCGCAGAAGAAGGGCGAGGCCGAGCTGACCAGCTCGCCCACGGTCGCCCGCCGCCGCACCAGCGCCCGCGTACCGAGGATGAGGACCCCGGCCAGCGCCGCCCACGCCGGGTTCAGGCCGGCCAGGGAGGTGACGGCGAAGCCGGCCAGGGTGGCCGCGACGATGACGACGGTGAAGGTGGGGACGGTGATGGGGGAGTCGGAGTCATCGGGAGCTTCGGAGGTGCCGGAGCCGGTGGCCGGGCTTGCTGCTTCGGTTGCCTGGCCAGGGTTGGCTCCCGGTGCCAAGTCGTCGGCGAAGAACTTCCGGAAGACCACATACTCCGTCCCGACCGCCGCCACCCACGGCAGCGCCATCAGCGCCGCGAACCGGCTGAAGGTCAGGCCCGACGCGCTGAAGGCCAGCAGGTTCGTCAGGTTCGACACCGGCAGCAGCAGCGAGGCCGAGTTCGACAGGTGCGCGCAGGCGTACACGTGCGGCCGGTCCTTCACCCGGGCGCGGACCGTTGTGGCCAGGACCACCGGGGTCAGCAGGACCACCGTGGCGTCCAGGCTCAGGACGGCCGTCGTCAGCGCCGCCACCACGAACACCGCGGTCAGCAGCCGGTGTGCGTCGGGTCGGCCGGATCGGTTGGCGACCCGCGCCATCAGGGCGCCAGCCGCCGTGAACAGGCCGTCGTCGGCACACAGTTGCGCCAGAACCAGGACCGCGGCGAGGAATCCGACGGTCGGTGCCAGGGTGGTCACCACCGACCAGGCCGTGTGCGGCGAGACCGCCCCGATCGCGATCACGATGCCCGCCGCCGGGATCGCCGCCGCGGCTTCGGGCCAGCCGCGCGGCCGCACCACGGCGAACACGAGGACGACGAACAGCAGCACGACCGACACCACCGTGCCGGCTCCGGAGCTCAGCACACGCCGGCCCTCGGCCGGATGCCGGCGATGCTCACAATGCGCTCCATTGGTTCGCAGACAGTGCTTGACGATCTTATCGGTCGCGTGCCGTCACCTCGGCGAACGGTCGCCACCAACTTCGAAAAAAGTAGTACCTCCGCCCCGCCGAGCTAGACTGGCCTCATGCCCAAGGCCGGCGTTCCCAATCGCACCGCCCGCAGCCGCCCCGCCCACGACGCGCCGGCTTGCGAACGCGCCCTGGGCCGGGCCTTCGCCCTGCTCGGCAAGCGCTGGAACGGCCTGATCGTCGCGGTCCTCGCGCCCGGCCCGGCGGGCTTCGCCGACCTGCGGCGGCGCATCGGCCCGATCAGCGACTCGGTGCTCTCCGACCGCCTCGCCGAGCTGGCCGAGGCCGGGATCGTCGACCGCCGCGTCACCGATACCCGGCCGCCCGGCGTGCAGTACGGCCTCACCCCGGCCGGCCAGGCCCTGGTTCCGATCCTGGAGCAGGTCGCCGACTGGGCCGACGATCACCTCGCCTGATCCGCGCCGGTGCCGTCCTCATCCTCATCAACGGATGACAGCGCGATCGTCTGATGGAACACATCGTCCGGGTCGTACTGCGCCTTGACCGCAAGCAACCGGCCCAACGCCTCGCCGGGAAACGCGTCCCGCAACCGCTGCGGCCGCGGATCGGTCTCGAAGTTGGTGTAAAGCCCCTCGGTGAGCTTGCGCATCCCGTCCCAGTACGCCAGAAACTCGCGCTCACTCCCGCCGATGTCCGCGATCGAGAAGTTCTGGTGCCGGTGCGCGAAAGCCGTGGCCGAGGGCGCGACATCGTTGATCGCCCCGCCGACCGCGCGTATCGACAGCCACTGCGTCACCCCGCTGCGCAGCGCCTCGGCGATCTCGCCGGTCACCGCCGGGGTGAGATGCTCGGCGAAACCGTTGCTGAGCAACGGTCCTCGCGTGCTGCCGCCCTCGTAGGCCGCGTCGTCCGCGTGCACGATCGCCGCGTACGGCACCCGCTGCGCTCGTTGTCCGAGTACCGGCGCCACATCGAGCAACGGTGACAACGCGTCGATGGCCTCGGCGTCGTCGGCGCCGTTGAACACCGCCATGAGCTGCGCCTGCCGCCTCCCCGCGGACAAGAAGCTCGTGAGCCCGCGCGGCGCGTTCTCCACCACCTCGCCCCACCGTTCGAGCAGCCCGGCCAGATCCCCAGCGTCATAAACCATCTGCGCGAACACCACATCGCCGACCGGCGGCGCGGTGAATTCGAACGCTGTCACCACACCGAGCGCCGCTCCCGCGCCCCGCACCGCCCAGAACAACTCCGGATGGTGCTCGGCATCGGCCCGCACCATCGTCCCGTCGGCCAGCACCAGCTCGGTGGCGGTGACGTGGTCGATGGTCAGCCCGTGCTCCCGGCCGAGGAACCCTATGCCCCCGGCGGTGGCGAGCCCGCCGACCCCCACGCCGCCGTAGTCCCCGGAGCTGATCGCCAGGCCGTGTGGCCGCAGTGCCTCGGCGACCTCGGACCACCGCGCCCCGGCCTCGATCCGGACCTTTCCCGCCGCCGGATCCAGAAC
Source organism: Catenulispora sp. GP43 (assembly GCF_041260665.1). Taxonomy (NCBI): domain Bacteria; kingdom Bacillati; phylum Actinomycetota; class Actinomycetes; order Catenulisporales; family Catenulisporaceae; genus Catenulispora; species Catenulispora sp. GP43. The sequence continues at coordinate 343,790 of NZ_JBGCCT010000006.1, forward strand.
CTCGATCCGGTTGAGCCGCCCCAGATTCACCACCACGCCGCCGTCGTTGGTCGACGCCCCGGACATGCTGTGCCCGCCGCTGCGTATCGCCAGCGGAACCTGTTGGGCGCGCGCGAACCCCAGCGCGTCGGCGACGCCCTGCGCCGACTCGGGCCGCAGCACCAGGCCGGGGGAACCGGTCCGGACATACGTGGACCGAAACCGTTCGTACTCCTTGTCCCCGGGCTCCACGGCCGAGCGCTTCAGCGATTCCGGGACCGCGTCATAGGCGATGCCGTTAAGCACGTCGCTCCCGCTCGACCAGTTCCCGCAGCCGGGGCGCCACTTCCTCGGCGTAGGTCTGGATGTCCTGCGGATCGTCGCTGGCGAGGATGAACGTGCTCACCCCCGACTCCACGGCCAGGGGCAGCAACTGCTGTGCCCATTGCTCCGGCGGCCCCTGCAGGAATCCCCCGTCCTGAGCGGCGAAGCTGCCGGAGATATTCAGTAGTCTGCGAATGTCCCGCGGGTCCCGGCCCGCCGCCGTCGCGGCCTCGTCGATGACCCGCTGCCCGCGCTCCAGGTCGCCGTCCTGCAGGTAGAACAGGCTCGGCAGCCAGCCGTCGGCCTTCTCGCCGATCAGGCGCAGCATGCGGGGCTTGAGCGCGCCGACCCAGATGGGGATGTCGTACGCCGGCGCGGGACCGCGCTTGGCGCCGACGACCTGGTAGTGCTCGCCGTTCACCCGGGCGCCGCCGCGCTCGGAGGTGTCCCAGATCCCGCGGATGACGTCCAGCGCCTCGCTGAACGCCTCGACCGCCTCGCCGGGCGTGCGGCGCGGACCGCCCATGGCCGCGATCGCGTCCCAGAAGCCGCCGGCGCCCAGCGCGAGGTCGTAGCGCCCGCCGGACAGCAGGTCCAGGCTGGCGGCGGACCGGGCCAGCACGGCCGGCGGCCGCATCGGCAGGCTGTGCACGTTCGCGGCCAGGCCGATGCGCTCGGTGCGCGCCGCCACCCAGGTCAGCAGCGTCCAGGTGTCCAGGAACGCCGGCTGGTAGGGATGGTCCTGGAACGTCACCAGGTCCAGCCCGGCCTGCTCGCTGAGCTGGGCCAGGACCACCGGGGCTGTGGGGTCCTGGCTCTGCGGCGTGATGAAGGTCCCGAACCGCAGGTCGTGGCCGTAGTCCGTCATGTCGGCTCCTCTGGCGCGACGCGGGTTGCTCTGTCGAGCGGAGTAACTTCGAAAATACTAGTGCTATTCCGGAGCGGCCGCGCGCCGGGGACGGCAAACGCAGACCGGCCGCGGCGTGTCGTCACGCCGCGGCCGGTCCCGGTGGGGGAGGGCGCCGGGGGCTCAGCCGCCCGGCGCTGTCACGTCTTTACTCGTGCTCGAAGGTGTCGGTGAAGCTGGTGCCGCCGGAGATCGCGCTGGTGTGGGCCTCGTAGACGCCGTTGGACGGGTCCAGCGCCGTCGGGTTCTTCGAGCTCAGCGAGGCACCGTTGATCTTCGCGTTGGTGAAGTGCAGCGTGCCGAAGTTCGGGTACGAGCCGGTCGGCGACTCGATGATGACCTCGGCGCTGGCCCGCGAGGCGCCCGACAGGCTCTTGGTCGTGCTGTAGGTCCAGCCCCGGGTGGAGTCGCTCAGGACCAGCTTGTACTTGCTGCTGCCCGCGTAGGTCACCGAGGCGTTGATGACGTCGCCGGTCCGCACCGGGTAGGAGCTGGTGTTCAAGTAGACCGGCGCGGCCGGGTACATCTCGTACCAGGGCTCGTCGACCGGGCTGCCGCTGGAGCAGTCGGTGGCCACACCGGTCTGCTCGACGCTGTTGGAGCCGTAGCCGTCGATGCCGACCCAGGGCGCGTACAGGTCGTTGGTGGAGCCGCAGGAGGCGGCCGGCTCGGTCCAGGACGCCGAGACCGAGGTGAAGCCGCTGCCCTGGGCGGCGTAGCCACCCCAGTTGTAGCCGTTGGTGTTGTAGGACAGCGGCTTGAACGCCAGACCGGAGGTGGCCGCCGCGGTGGCCGGGGCGATCGGTGCGACGGCGGTCGCCACGGCCGCGAAAGCGGCGGCGTGTATCAGGAACCTGCGCATACTTGCTCCTTCAGTGGGGGCGCGTGTGGGCGCGCTGGAAGGGGGCTGATTGGCGTCACCGTAGCGAGCAGCAACAGGTCACTCAATAGGCGAAGGTCGCTTGATTTTCACGAGGGATTTGCCAGGTGGATGGCCATATAGCGGATGAGCTGGCGTTCTCGCGAAAATCCCAATGGGAACCCCAGTAGGGCGCGGGATCAAGGCAAGGGGGAGGCAAGGGGTTGCGACCCTTTGTGCGGGGGGTCAGCGGGTCGTCACGGGGCGCGACGAGACGGCCCCGGTGCGGGTGTCCGCACCGGGGCCGTCCTCTGTCTCAGGAGCCTGAATTACTCGGCCAGATCGATCCGCAGACTCACCGTTCCGCGCAGATCCAGCCACGCCGAATCCCTCCCGCGCACGTACCGCATCACGACCTGACCGCACGCCGGGCACCGCGCCACCAACCCCGGCCCCGGTCCATACACCCGCAGCTGTGCGATCGGGCCGGTCGTGCCGCAGCCGGTGCAGTGCCCCTGCGCCGAGACCACGTCCACGGCGAAGATCTCCGACAGCGGACCGGCCAGGGCGTTGCCGTCCTCGTAGTCGCCGTCGTCGTAGCAGCCGTCGTCGTAGCAGCCGCCGGTGTAACCGTCCTCGGACATCATCAGCCTCCTGTCGGGCCGAAGCGCTCGGTCCGGATCCGGTCCGGCGCCTGGCCGAGGCCGACCAACAGGTCCGCGGCGTGCTCGACGAAACCGGTCGGGCCGCACACGTAGGTGGTCGCCTGGGCCGAGGGCGGCCAGGCGACCGCCGCCAGGTCCGCCTCGGTGAGCCGGCCCGGAGGGCGCGCCCAGCCCTGCGGGGCCTGGCGCGTGTAGAGGAAGTGCACGTCCAGCCCGGGGTCCGGGGCCTGGAGCTCGGCGAGGTACATCCGGTCGCCGGGGGAGCGCACCGAGTACAGCAGTCGGAACGGCGCCAGCGGGCCGAGCTGCATCTGCAGCTGCCGGCGGGCCCGGATCATCGCCATCAGCGGCACGATCCCGGATCCGCCGGCCACCAGCAGTACCGGCTCGGTCTGCTCCGGCCGCCACACGAACCAGCCGCCGACCGGCCCGCGCAGCTCCAGCAGATCGCCGGCGATCAGGTCGTGGGCCAGATACGGCGACACCTCGCCGTCGGAGACCTGCTGCACCGTGAGCTCCAGCAGCGCGCCGTCGGGCGCCGAGGCGATGGAGTAGCTGCGCTGGGTGCTGTAGCCGTCCTCGGCGGTCAGCCGCACGTCCACGTGCTGGCCGGCCAGATGCCCCGGCCAGCCCGGCACGTCGAGCACCAGCGTGCGCGTGGTCGGGGTCTCCTCGCGCTGCCCGACCAGCGTCGCGACCCGCCAGCGCAGCCGCTCGCCTAGTCGCCCTGATACCGCTGCTCGCGCCATGGGTCCCCATAGTCGTGATAGCCCGCGCTCTCCCAGAACCCGGGTTCGTCCCGCACCAGCAGCTGGATGCCCCGCACCCACTTGGCCGACTTCCACAGGTACAGGTGCGGTACCAGCAGCCGGGCCGGGCCGCCGTGCTCGGGGGTCAGGTCCCGGCCGTCATAGCCGTAGGCGATCCACGCCTGGCCGTCGAGCAGGTCCTTGAGCGGCAGGTTCGTGGTGTAGCCGCCGTAGGAGTGGACGAGCGCGAACTCGGCCTCGGTCTCGACCTGGGCCAGCAGCACGTCCAGCGAGACGCCCTGCCAGGCGGTGCCGAACTTCGACCACTTGGTCACACAGTGCAGATCCACCACCGGCCGCTCGGCCGGCAGCGCCATCAGCTGCGGCCAGGTCCAGCTGTGGCGCTCGCCGCCCTCGGTGACGACGCTGAACCGCCAGGCGTCGCGGTCGACCCGGGGGGTGGGGCCGGCCGAGAGCACGGGAAAGTCTCGGGTCTCGTACTGCCCCGGGGGCAGGCGGTGGTCCGAGGGCCGCCGCCGGCCCTGGAAGCCCCGCGAGACGATCGCCATACTGGCGATTCTCCCCGGCGCCGGGGGCCCGCGCATGTCGGGCGGACGTGGGCTGAGGTGTGCGGAGGTCACCAGGCGACGGGCAGGGCGACCATCGAGTCGACGATCTCGCCGCCGCTGAACCGCAGCTCGTCGCGCGGGACGGTGATCCGCAGGCCCGGCAGCCGCCGGAGCAGCGCGGCCAGCCCGACGGTCAGCTCGGCCTTGGCCAGGTGCGCCCCCAGACAGTAGTGCGGACCGCCGCCGAATATCAGGGTCGGGGGCGCGTCCCGGTCGAAGTCGATGGTGTCGGGGGCGGGGTAGGCCTCGGGGTCGCGCAGGGCGCCGTTGCTGGGGATCGCGACAGCCTGCCCGGCCAGGACCCGGCCGGAGGGCAGGTCTACGTCCTCCACCGCCATGCGCAGCAGGGTGCTGTTGCTCAGCCCGGTGTAACGCAGCAGCTCGTCGACGGCGGCCGGCACCTGGTCGGGATCGTCCAGCAGCCGCTGCCACAGCCGGCGGTCGCCGTCGAGCAGCTCGGCCAGGGCCCGGCTCAGCGCCGTGGCGGTGGTCTCGTTGCCGGCCGCGATCAGGCCCGTGGCCAGCGTCAGCAGCTCCTGCTCGGTGAGCTTGTCCGCACCGTCGCGGGCCGCGATCAGGTCGTCGATCAGGTCCTGCCCGGGCTCGGCGCGGCGCGCGGCGATCAGCTCGGTCATGTACGCCAGGAACGCGGCGACCTCCGCCGCGGTCTGCTCGGGCGTCATCTGCGCGCCGGCGGAGAAGGCGTTGGACCAGACCCGGAAGCGCAGCGCGTCCTGCTCGGGCACACCGAGCAGCCGGCAGATGATCCGCACCGGCAGCGCGAAGCAGTACCCCCCGACCAGATCGGCCGGCGGCCCGGTCTGCTCCAGCTCGTCGATGAGCTCGTCCGCGATCTGCGCGATCACCGGCTTCCAGCGCTCGGCCCGGCGCGGGGTGAAGGCCGCGGCGATGATGCGGCGCAGGCGCAGATGGTCCTCGCCGTCCTTGTTGAGGACGATGTCGGGGTCCTGCAGGAAGCTCGGCTCGGCGGTCATCCGCGGCGCGTCGGGACCGGTCAGATCGTGCGACAGCCGCGGATCGGCCATCGCGGCGGCCACGTCCTTGTAGGTCACCAGCAGGATCGCCGGATCGCCGCTGGGCAGCCGCACCTGCCCGAACGGGCACGCGGCCCGGCGCTCGGCGTACTCGGCCGGCGGGGTGAGCGAGGGGCTCGGGAACGGGAACGCCGGCAGGTCCCCGGCCCGGCCGGCGTCGGCGGCGGTGCCTGTGTCAGTCATGCGACTCACGGTAATCAGGGGACTTCGATACGCAAGAAGCGTTGGTAAAACAGTATTCTGTGAAAGTTTGCCGAAATCCCCGAACCGGCGGCACCCCGCCGCCGTTTCATTCCGGAAGCCACTTCCGCACGAAGGGGAAACGATGAACCTGTTGCGAAGCACCGCCGGTGTCGCTGCCGCGGCCGCCGTGGTCCTGGCCGCCGGGCCGGCCGGCGCGGCCGGCGGATGGGCGGTCGTCGCCGCACCGCCCGCCGGGCAGAACGCGTTCCTGGTCGCGGCGGCCTCGACGTCCGACACCGACGCCTGGGCCGTCGGCAGTCTGGGCGGCGCGGCCAACACCAACCTCGGGTCCAAGGCGCTGATCGACCACTGGGACGGCGGCGCCTGGCGCCAGTCCGCCGTACCGGCCATCGCCGATCCGACCTCCGCGCTGGATGCTGTGAGCGCCAGCGGGCCCGGCGACGCCTGGGCCGTGGGCGCGATGCGGCAGCAGCGCTACCAGTTCCTGCCGCTGGCCCTGCACTGGAACGGCACCGCCTGGACCACCGTGGACATCAGTTCCCTGGGTTCCACCGAAGTCCTCGGCGTCGCCGACATCAGCCCGACCGACGCTTACGCGTTCGGCAGCTACACCCACAACGGCCAGGCGGCGCACTGGGACGGGACCTCGTGGACCAACTTCACGCCGCCGCAGCCGGCCAACAACAACATGGGCGCCACGCTCAGCGCGGTCTCCGCCGACGGGCCCGACGACGTGTGGATGGTCGGCTCGGCCCTGGAGCAGATCGGTGCGAACGCCTACCAGAACGAGCCGTACTCGGTGCACTGGAACGGCACCTCGTGGAGCCTCGTGCCGATGCCCCCGGTCGGCAGCAGCAACGTCAACGCCGTCGACACCCTGTACGGGCTGAAGGCGAACAGCCCGACCGACGTCTGGGCGGTCGGCACGGCCGGCGTCATCGACTCCGTGGGCAGCTACAGCACCTTGATCGAGCATTGGAACGGTACGTCCTGGACCAAGGTCCCCAGCCCGAACGCGGGCACGGACCCGCTGTTGCACTCGGTGACCACCGCGAACGCGGCTGACGACGTCTGGGCGGTCGGCGACGACGTCGTCCCGGGCACGATGCGGCGCCAGACCCTGACCGAGCAGTGGAACGGCAGCAGCTGGACGGTCGTCGCCAGCCCGAGCGCCAGCGGGCTGCCCACCACGCTCAGCGGCGTCACCACGACACCGGGCGCCTCGATCGTGCACGCGGTGGGTTACTCCGACTCCGGGACCGCCACGGCGCCGCAGTACAACCCGTTCGCGCTGCGGAACGGCTGACAACCGCCGATCCCGGGTACGGGGCCACCATGCTCCAAGATCGATCCGACCAGGCCCCCGATGTTCCCGATGCCCCTGATGACCCTGATGCCCCCGACGACACCGCCGGTGCGGCCGAGCCGTACTCGGTAACCGCGGAGTTCTACGACATCCTGCAGTCCGAGTCTGACCGCCGCCTGGCCGAGCGCCGGTTCGCCGCCGCCGCGCGCGCCGCGACGACGGGCATCGTGGACGTCGGGGCCGGCACCGGGATCGTGACCGAGGTGCTGTTGGCGTGCTCGGCGGCGCCGGTCCACGCCGTCGAGCCGTCCGCGCCGATGCGGGTGGCGCTGCTGACGCGCGTGGCCGGCCTGAGCGCCGACGCCCGCGCCCGCGTGACCGTGCACCCCGACACGCTCCAGGGCGCCGGACTGACAGGGGTGGCCGACCTCGTGATCTGCGCGAACACCGCCGGCGTGGTGGAGCCGCCGCAGCGCCGGGAGCTGTGGCGCGCGGCCGCGGCGGCGCTGGTCCCCGGCGGACTGCTGCTGGTGGAGCCGCCGCCGGCCGCCGTGCCCGACACGCCGACGCGCCGCGAGCTACCGCCGGTCCGGGTCGGGCCCGACACGTACCGCGCCGAGGTGTGCACCCGCGCCGACCGCGGCCTGCTGTCGGTGACGTACACCTACCGGGTCGAGCGCGCCGGGCGGATCGTCAGGGAGGAGTACGAGGAGTTCACCATGTGGCCCGCCACCGCCGAGACGCTCCACGACGAGCTGCGGCAGGCCGGGCTGTCGGTCGGCGGGGAGGTGAACGGCCTGATCAGCGCCTCGTTCGGGCGGAAGACCGTTTCACCGGGGTGATCGCGGGCAGACGGACCAGGCACCGCAGCCGATGCCGTCGAGGCACGGAAAGGCACGAACTCGCGTAGGAGGTCCACCATGGGCTATCTGACCGGAAGCCCCGTCGCGGACACGATCCCGCCGGTACCGACGCCCCCGGGGCACCCCGACGGCCCCGAGCCCGAGCCGCCCACGCCGAGGCCGCCGGTCCCGCCGGTCCCTGGTCCCGAGCCCGAGCCGCCCACGCCGGTCCCGCCGGTCCCGCCGGTCCCCGGTCCCGGGCCGACGCCGCCGCCGGTGCCCCGGCCGCCCACGCCGACGCCCGGGCCGCCGAAGCCGTTCCCCGAGCCCACGCCGCCCGGCCCCGGTCGCCCCGGTCCGATCCCCGGCCCCGATCCGCTGCCGGAACCCGAGCCGAGCCCCGCCGGGCCGTGACCGGGAGCAGCCTGAGCCCGACCGGGCCGTGACCAGGACAGTCCGTCACTCCGCCGTTTTCGCACACCGCCAGGAGCAGCCCATGCCGTCGTCCGTGCCGCCCGTGCCCGCCGCCGTCGACCCGGACACCCTGACACCCCTCCTGGACGGCCGCTGGGCCGCCCTGCGCGCCGACATCCGGTCCCACATGGCGGCCCGGCCGTACCGGGATCCGATCGGGCTGGACCTGGACGAACACCGGCGCGCCATCCTGGACCAGCTCCAGGCGCTCTGCGCGACCGACCTGCCGGGGCTGGGCTTCGACAAGGCCTACGGCGGCGGCGGGGACATCGGCGGCTCGGTCGTCTCCGTCGAGATGCTCGGCTTCGGCGACCTGTCGCTGATGGTCAAGGCCGGCGTGCAGTGGGGCCTGTTCGGCGGGGCCGTGCAGCTGCTGGGCACCGCGCCGCACCATGAGCGCTACCTGCGCCGCATCAAGGACCTGGAGCTGCTCGGGTGCTTCGCGATGACCGAGCACGGGCACGGCTCGGACGTGCAGCACCTGCGCACCACCGCGACCTACGACCCGGACACGGCCGAGTTCGTCGTCCACACCCCGGACCGCGGCGCCACCAAGGAGTACATCGGGAACGCCGCGCGCGACGGGCACGCAGCCGTGGTGTTCGCGCAGCTGGTCACGCGGGGCGAGTCGCGAGGCGTCCACGCCTTCATGGTGCCGATCCGCGACGAGCGCGGGCAGGCGGCGCCGGGCGTCGCCATCGAGGACTGCGGGCCCAAAGCCGGCCTCAACGGCGTCGACAACGGCCGCCTGGCCTTCGACCAGGTCCGCGTCCCGCGCGAAGCCCTGCTCAACCGGTTCGGCGACGTGGCCCCGGACGGCACCTACTCCAGTCCCATCGAAGGCGACGCACGCCGCTTCTTCACCATGCTCGGCACGCTGATCCGCGGCCGCGTCAGCGTCGGCGGGAGCGCCGGGAGCGCGACGAAGCGGGCGTTGGCGCTCGCCGTCCGCTACGCCGAACAGCGCCGGCAGTTCGCCAGGCCGGACGGTGAGGAGGTGGTGATCCTGGACTACCTGGGCCACCAGCGCAAACTGCTCCCGGCCCTGGCCACGACCTACGCGCTGCACTTCGCCCAGGAAGAGCTGGTCGCCGCGCTGCACGACACCACCTCCGAGGCCCCTGAGGAGCAGCAGCGCGAGTTGGAGTCGCGGGCCGCCGGCCTGAAGGCCGCCAACACCTGGCACGCCACCGCCGCGATCCAGGCCGCGCGCGAGGCCTGCGGCGGCGCCGGCTACCTGGCCGAGAACCTGCTGCCCGGGCTGAAGGCCGACACCGACGTGTTCACCACCTTCGAGGGCGACAACACGGTCCTGCTCCAGCTCGTCGCCAAGGGACTGCTGACCGGCTACAAGGACGCGTTCCAGAACCTGAGCCCGCTGGCGACGGCCCGGTTCGCCGCCGAGCGCGTGCTCGGCCTGGTGGCCGAGCGGACGGCGGCGCGCAAGGTCCTGGACCGGCTGACCGAGGGCGACGACCGCGAGGCGCTGTTCGACCGCGACTGGCAGCTCAAGCTGTTCGAGGACCGCGAGCAGCACGTGCTGGAGGGCGTCGCGGACCGCCTGCGCAAGGCCGGCGACGACCCGTTCGGCGTGTTCAACGCGGCCCAGGACCACGTGCTGCGCGCCGGCCGGGTCCACGTCGACCGACTGGTGCTTGAGGCCTTCGTCCGCGCCATCGGCCGCTGCCCGGACCCGGCCGCGAAGACGCTGCTGGAGCGGGTCTGCGACCTGTACGCGCTGGCGAACATCGAGGCCGACCGCGCCTGGTTCCTGGAGCACGGCCGCCTGAGCGCCGGGCGCTCGAAGGCGGTCATCGCCGCGGTGAACGAGCTGTGCGCGGCGCTGCGGCCGCACGCGCGGACGCTGGTGGACGCGTTCGCGATTCCGGAGCGGTACCTGGCGGCGCCGATGCTTGAGGGGGATGCCTCGGAGTGAGGGCGGCGATCTGCCGGGCCTGCGCGCGCGAGGTGCTTGGCCGGGCTGCCCCGCGACCTGACTGGCGTGCCTGGCCGTGCCGAGTTGCCCGGCTTGCTTGGCCGCGCCGGGCCGCCCGACCTCGCCATACCGCCTCGCCTACCCCACGGTGTCGAGATGCTGGCTCAGCCAGCCGTACATCTCAGGCAGCCAGCTCTTCCACACCGCCGGATTGTGCGCCCCGCGCGCGTGCTCGGACACCGACACGACGTCCGGCGCCGCGGCCTGCAGCTGGAAGGCGACCGGCAGGGAGTCGGTGTCCTGGTCCGACACCGCCGCCAGCAGGCTGACCGGCAGGTTCGGGCCGGGGTGGTGGTGCGTCAGCAGCCACAGGGTGGAGTTCTGGTCGACGAAGTCGGTGCCGGCGCGCACCACCTGGCGGCCGTCCGGGGTGGAGTCCCCGGCCATCTGCGCCGCCGAGCGGAAGTACTGCGGGTACTGGAGCAGCAGTTTGCCGGCGCACAGTCCGCCGTCGGAGAAGCCCATCAGGCCCCAGGCGGTGCGGCGGTCGGACACGTGGAAGTTCGCCTCGATCATGGTCCGGACGTCCTGGGCGATGTAGGTGGCCATCTGCGGCCCGCCGGGGATGTTGGAGCAGTTGAGGTTCTGGCCGTTCTGGTTGACGTTCACCGCGACCAGGACGAACGGCGTGGCCTTCTGCTGGGCGATCATCTGCCCGAGCACCTGGCCGCCGCCCAGGACGCTGAACCAGCTGACCGCCGAGCCGGGGTAGCCCGGGAACAGCATGACCACCGGGAAGCGGGTGTTCGCGTAGGCCGGGTCGTGGTACTGCGGCGGGAGCCAGACCATGACGTCGTCGCCGTTGCCGCCGATGCCGGACAGCGGGCCGCGGAAGGCCGCGACCTGGGTGTCGTGGCCGCCGGGGACGAACGTGACCTTCGGTCCGGTCGGCGCGGGCGGGTCCGGGGTGGTCGGCGTGTCGCGGGTGTTCGGCGCGGTCACGTGCGCGGCCTGGCCGGGGCCGCCGAAGCCGGGCGGCTGCAGCCTGCTCCCGCCGTCCCGGTTCAGGTCGGTGGCCGCGTGGGTGGCCTGGTGCACGGCGACCGGCCCGCCGCCGTCCTCGCCGAGCAGATCGCTCCAGGACGCGTACAGGCTGTAGTGGTTGTTGACCAGCAGCCCGACCAGCAGCAGCACGGTGGCCTGGCACAGGCCGATGAGCCCGAAGCGGGTGGCGGCGCGCACCGGGCGGGGCCCGCGGGCGCGGTTCCACAGCACGTACGTGGCGATCGGTGCGATGACGGCCAGGCACACCGCGAGGATGAGCAGCGTGGTGCTGGTCAAGCTCATGGGAGGGGGCCTTTCAAGGACGCGGTCGGTCGTCCGCGGACGCGGGTGGCGCGGTCGGTGATCCTCGCGCGGTATCGTCGGTACTGTCCCATATGAGAACTTCATGAGACAAGACGACGCACTGCGATCCCGATCACACCCCGCTAGCGCCCCGAAGTGCGGGAACGCGGATATGCCCCTTTTCCGGCCGCCGGGTGTTCCTATTGCCGGAATTCCGATAGCTGTACCCTGATACCATGGCATCTCGCTGACGACGTCGGATGCTGAACCCCCTGGTTGGATGCGGTATGGCGGACTCGGATCCCGGGCCCTGGCAGTCGAGTGCCATGGCGGATTTTCCACTTCGCGGCAGGCGCGGCGGGATTTCGCGCCCCGGGGAGAACCTCAGCCTGATGACGTGGCCCGTCACCGGCGCGATGGTGCTGTCGCTGGGCGGCGAGCTGGACCTGGCGACCATGCCGCGGCTCATCGAGCGGGTGCGGTCCCTCGTCGAGCAGGGGCACGTGCACATCGTGCTGGACCTGGGCCACCTGGAGTTCTGCGACTGCACCGGGCTGCGGGCGCTGCTGCGCGCGCGGGAGATCGCGGCCGAGGCCGGCGGCTGGGCGCGGCTGTCCCGGGTCGGGGCGATGACCCGGCACATCATCGCGCTCACCGGACTGCGCGACGCGCTGGTGTGTTACGACAGCGCGGCGATCGCGGTCGCAGGGAGCTGAGAACGCACCGGCCCGGGCATTGACCGGCGAAGGGGCATTGACGGCCGAAGTGGTCTAGTCCATCTTCATTGGCAGAGCCTTGCGACAGTGCACCGATGCCGAGCCGGGAGCTGCACGATGCGGATCAGATCTTTGGCCATGCTGGTCGCGGCGCTGTTGGCGCTGATCGGGTTCGGCGCCGTCGGGGCGCTGGCGATTCCGGCGGCCGCCGCCGGCGGCAACCTGGTGAGCGATCCCGGTTTCGAGAGCGGCCTGACCGGCTGGTCCTGCGACGCCGGGACCGCGACCACCGTCGGGTCGCCGGTGCACAGCGGCAGCCAGGCCCTGGCCGCGACACCGACCTCCTCGGACACCGCGCAGTGCTCGCAGACCATCGCGGTGCAGCCGAACTCGGCGTACACGCTCAGCGCCTACGTCCAGGGCTCGTATGTCTACCTCGGCGCGACCGGGTACTCGTCCACCTGGACGCCGTCGGCATCGGGCTGGCAGCAGCTGACCACGTCCTTCACGACCGGTGCCGGCGTCACCTCGGTCGGCATCTACCTGCACGGCTGGTACGCGCAGCCCACCTACTACGCCGACGACGTCGCGCTCATCGGCCCCGGCGGTGGCGGCGGGGGTGGGGGCACCGCGCCGCCCACGCCGACCGGCCTGACCGTGACCGGCACGACCACCTCCAGCGTCTCGCTGGCCTGGACCGAGCCGAGCGGCTCGACCGCGGCCGCGTCGTACCGCGTCTACGAGGGCGCCTCCGTGGTCGCGAGCCCGACGGCGACCAGCGCGACCATCAGCGGTCTGGCTTCCGGGAGCTCGCACACGTACAAGGTCACGGCGCTCGCCGCGGACGGAACCGAGTCGTCCGCGAGCGTGCCGGTGACCGCGACGACCCAGACGTCCGGCGGCGGTGGCGGCAGCGCGTGGCATCCGTCGTACTTGGCGGTGGGGAGCGTCTACACGCCCGGCAGCAGCGTCGACTCCTTCATGACGACGCTCCAGTCGCACGGCGCGATGCCGAACTACGGCTACGAGTACCTGCTCGGCAACGACTTCCCGAACTGGGCCGCCACCACGACCACGCTCATCAACCACTCGCAGTCCTTCGGGATGACGCCGGTCCTGGTCGAGTACGGCATGAACGGCAACGTGGACGGCACCAGCGTCGACTTCACCAACATGCAGAGCTCGAACTGGCTGACGACCTACTTCCAGGCGCTGAAGACCGCCGCGACGGCCGCGAACACGGCGGCGCCGGGACGTCCCGTCGGCTGGATCATCGAGCCGGACATGATGGGCTACCTGCAGCAGAACTACGCGGCGAACTACGGCGGGAACGCGGCGCAGATGCCGGCCGCGACCAGCGCCGCGTACTCCGCGGGCGTGCTCGGCTCGGGCGACCCGACCTTCGGCAGCAACCTCAAGGGCCTGGTCGAGGCGATCAACTACACCATCAAGAAGTACGACCCGAGCGCCTTCGTCGGATGGCAGGTCAACACCTGGGGCGTGCGGGACGCGTTGAAGGACACCGACACCATGGGCTGGACCGCGGGCCGCCAGTCGGTGGCGAACACCGGGACGCAGGTCGCGAACTTCCTGGCCACGGCCGACATCGGCTACCACGCCGACTTCGTCGCCTTCGACCAGTGGGGACAGGACTTCGGCTACCTGCGGGACCCGAATCCGGCCGGGGATATCAGGTATCTGAATGCGGCGCACTGGAGCAACTATCTGTTGTACGTGCAGACGATCCGCGCCTCGCTGGGCCTGCCGGCGGTGCTGTGGCAGATCGCGTGCGGTCACCTGAACTCGACGCAGACGCCGAGCCCGACGTACTGGAACTCCTCGGGACACTTCCCGGACCTGGACGACGTGACGAGTGAGCAGTACGAGGACTCGGCCTCGACGTTCTTCTTCGGGGACACGTTCACCTCGAGCGGCAACAACCTGGCCTTCTACGGGTCGAACCCGGGCGCGGATCCGAAGATCTCGGTGAACGGCAGCACCGTGACGTGGGGCTCGCACATGTCCGACGCCGCTTCGGCAGGCGTGGTCGCCATCCTGTTCGGCGCCGGAACCGGCACCGGCACGTACGGGGTGCCGGAGATGGTCGGCGCGAACCAGAACGCGCCCAGCGACTTCGACTACTGGGTGACGCGGACGCAGAGCTACTTGGCGTCCCCGGCGGCGCTGCCGTAGAAAGCACCGACGATCGCGTTGAACGCCTTCGCCCCGGTGAGCGGCAGCAGGTGACCGTTGTGCGGCACGATCAGGGCCCTGGCATCGGGGATGGCGTCGGCCATCGGCTGCGCGTCGACCACGCACGCCCGGTCCCGCCGCCCGCACAGCACCAGCGTCGGGGCCTGGATGCGCGGCAGGTAGGCGGTCAGATCGCTGCCCTCGGCCTCGTCGACCATCTGCAGCAGCGCGGCTCGGGTCGGCAGGTCGGAGACGGCCTTCATGAGCCACCAGCCGGGCCGCGAGCGGTAGAAGGCGATCTGCCGGCGGCCGTGCTCGGCTGCCTTGATGTTGGCGCCGCACAGAACCAGCTTGCTGATACCGGCGGGGTGTTCGGCGGCGACCCGCGCGGCGACGAACGCACCCATGGAGTAGCCGCACAGGTGAACCGGCCCGTGGCGCTCGACGAGCTCCGCGACGGCCCGCGCCGACCCGCTGAGGCTGACCGGCCCCGCCGAGCGGCCGAAGCCGGGGAGATCCGGCGCGATGAGGTGGAAGCGGTCGCTGAGCGCGGAGAGCTGGTGCTTCCAGGTGCGCGATGCCGCGCCGCCGCCGTGGAGGAGGATCAGGGTGGGGTTCGCGGGGTCGCCGCGGGCTTCGGTGTGGAGGTGGGTCCCCGTCATGGGGGCAGCTTGGCATATGAGGGTGCTGTTGGGGGCTGGGGAGGTTGAGGGGTGAGGGCAACAGATACGCCCGCTCCTGGACCAGCACGGATACACGATCACCCCGTCTACGGCCCGCTTCCCCGCACCGGCCGACCTCATCGACTTCCTCGCTGACGACAACAACCCGCTTACGGAGATCAAACCAGCGTGTTAACCCTCTGCGAGCCCTAAAAATCGCCCTTGACTGTCAACCCACAAACAAACCGCACCTGAGCACCAAAGGCCGCCCGAAATCAACCCCCGAAATCAACCCCCCGAAACAGTCGTCTGCCGAACTCGCTGAATGAACTCGCTGTTGCTCCCGGTCTGCTTCAACCGCTCCAACAGCACCTCGGTCCCGTGCGGGCCGCCCTGCCCACCCTGCCCCCGCAGAGCCCGCCGCAGCCGCCACATGGCGTCCAGCTCCTCAGCGGGCATCAGCAGCTCCTCGCGCCGGGTGCTGGAGCCGGTGATGTCGATGGCGGGGAAGACGCGGCGGTCGGCCAGGGAGCGGTCCAGGCGCAGCTCCATGTTGCCGGTGCTCTTCAGTTCCTCGAAGAAGTAGTCGTCGGCGCGTGAGCCGGTGTCGATCAGGGCGGTGGCCAGGATGGTGATCGAGCCGCCCTCTTCGAGGTTGCGGGCGGCGCCGAAGAGCTGCTTGGGGGCCGCCACCGCGGAGGCGTCGACGCCGCCGGACAGGGTGCGGCCGCTGGACTTGGCGTTGTTGTTGTGCGCTCGGCACAGGCGGGTGATGGAGTCCAGGAGGATCACGACGTCCTGGCCTTGTTCGGCGAGGCGCTTGGCGCGTTCGACGGCCAGTTCGGCGACCGCGATGTGCTCGGTGACCGGGCGGTCGAAGGTGGAGGCGATGATCTCGCCGGCGACCGAGCGGCGCATGTCGGTGACCTCTTCGGGGCGCTCGTCGAGCAGCACGACCATGAGGTGGCACTCGGGGTGGTTCTGTGTGACGGCCTTGGCGATGGCCTGCAGCAGGGTGGTCTTGCCGGTCTTGGGCGGGGCGACGATGAGGCCGCGCTGGCCCTTGCCGATCGGCGTGACCAGGTCGATGGCCCGGGTCAGCAGCTGCCGGGGCTCGGTTTCCAGGCGCAGTCGCTGCTGGGGGTACAGCGGGGTCATCGCGGCGAAGTGCGGGCGGGTCGGGCCGGCCGTCGCGGGCAGTCCGTTGATCGTGTCGATCCGGTCCAGCGGTCGGGCCTTGCCGGCCGGGTTGGACCGGGCGGATTTGCGGGTGCTCGCGCTCGTGTTAGCGCTCGTCCTCGTGCTCGCCTGGCCCTCGGAGTCAGGGGGTTCGGCGGCGGTGCCGGTGATCAGATCGCCGGGACGCAGGCCGTATCGCCGGATCGTCGCCGGCGTGATGTAGAGGTCCCCGGGACCGGGCAGGTAGCCGCTGGTCCGCAGGAAGCCGTGCTGGTCCTGCCGGTCGAGGATGCCCGTGACGGTCACGGTGCCGGCGGTCACGGTGCCGGCGGTCACGGTGCCGGCGGTCACGGTGCCGGCGGTCACGGGATCGGGGACCCGCGTGGTGGATCGGGGACGTTCGACGGTGGAGCGTTCAAGTGTGGCGGTGGACATGAGGGTCCTTTCAAAGGGGGTTCGCGGAGAACCGGCGGCTTCGGAAGACGTCACGAAGCGGCACGGCGGCGAGAGGGGCATCGGCCCAGCTCAAGAACTTGCGGAATGCAGATCGCCAACCGGAGCGGCGGATGAATGGCTGCCGCGCTACAGACCTAAGCGCCGAGACAGCTGGTGGGTATTCCCACACGGCAGAAAATCGCTCTGCCGACAGCAGGCTAGCACACCGGCCGTCACGAGTGCGCCACCGGCTCCCGCGAGTCCGCTCTGGAAACCCATTGCGTTCGCGACGTCGGCCTGCCTATCGTGATCTCACACATGAAAGGAGGTGATCCTGAGTTGAGTTGTACCAGGACGCGTGAGGTGGCTGTCAGCTAGCCGCCCCGCCCGCGAAAAGAGGCCGAAGGCCTCACCCGGCAGGACCGGGGCGGCGGGCTAATCTCCAACAGTCACCCGGCTCGCAGGCTCACCGGACGTCCCCGGTGCCTGGAAGGTCGTTCGCGGCGTCATCGGCGCTGTGCGCGGTCCCGACAGGGCAAAGCCTGCGAGCCGCTGTTTTTCTGCCTGCCGGCACGCTCCGCGGACCGCCGTGCCGGGCGTCCGGCCGTCACGGATAGCATGCGGCGGTGAGTCTTACCGCACGTCTGGGCCGAGCGGCCCGAGCAGCCGTTTCGGACATCACGCCGCTGCGGGAGTCGCCGGCCTATCGCCGGCTGTTCGCCGGCCAGGCGGTGTCGTCGATCGGGACGCAGGTGACTCAGGTCGCCGTGCCGGTGCAGGTGTACTCGCTCACCCACTCCTCGTTGCAGGTCGGGCTGGTGAGCCTGGCGGCGCTGGTCCCGCTCATCTTCTTCGGCCTTTACGGCGGCGCGATCGCCGACGCGGTCGAGCGCCGGAGGCTGTTGCTGATCACCTCGGTGGGGACGATGGCGGTCAGTGTGGCGCTGCTGGTGCAGGCCGCCGCAGGGATGCGGAGCGTGCCGCTGTTGTTCGTCTGCGTCGCGGTGCAGGCGGCCTTCGCCGCGGTCGACGCCCCGGCGCGGCGCTCGATCACGCCGCTGCTGGTCCGTCCCGAGAAGCTGCCCGCCGCCAACACGCTGTCCTACGGCAGCATGACGTTCTCGGTCATCGTCGGGCCGGTGCTCGCCGGCGTCGCGGTCGCGGCCGGCGGCTTCCAGTGGGCCTACGGCATCGACGTGGCCTCGTTCGTCGCGGCGCTCTACGCGGTCGCGCGCCTGCCCGCCCTGCCGGCCGCCGAGGACGCGCCGCGCGCCGGCCTGGCCTCGGTGCTCCAGGGCCTGCGCTTCGTGCGCGGGCAGCGGATCATCATGGCCACGTTCCTGGCTGACATCAACGCGATGATCTTCGGCATGCCCAAGGCCCTGTACCCGGCCCTGGCCTTCGGCCAGTACCACGGCGGCGCGGGCACGGCCAGCCTCATGTACGCGGCCCCGGCTGCCGGTGCGCTGCTGATGACGGGCCTTGGCGGACTCATCACCGGGGTCCGGCACCAGGGACGCGGCGTGATCCTGGCGATCGTGGTCTGGGGCGGCTCGATAGCCCTGTTCGGCGCCACCTCGCTGCTCTGGTTCGGTCTGCTGATGCTGGCGCTCGCCGGGGCCGCCGACCAGGTCAGCGCGGTGTACCGATCGACGATGATGCAGGTGGTGACGCCCCCGGGGCTCCAGGGGCGCCTGCAGGGCGTCTACATGGTCGTGGTCGCCGGCGGCCCGCGGTTGGGCGACCTGGAGTCCGGCGCGGTCGCGACGGCGTTCACGCCGCGGGTGTCGGTGGTGTCCGGCGGGCTGGCGTGCCTGGCCGGGATAGGACTGCTGGCCGCGCTGGTGCCTTCGCTGCTGCGGTACGACTCGCGGGAGGCGGTGGCGGAGCGGGCTCGGCTCGGGGAGGCCTCGCCGAGTGTGGCTTAGAGCGGGGCCCGAGCCCGGCGCCGTTCAGCAGGGAAGGACCTGGAACACCACGTAGGGGCTGCCCCCGACGCCCTCCGTGAACCACTTGCCGCTGCAGTCGTAGCCGTGCTCGCCGATGAGATCGGTGTGGCCCGCGTCCTGGTAGACGGACCAGAGGCACCAGGTGCCCGCGCCGCAGGCCTTGGCCTGCGCGGTGCCGGCGGGAATCAGGGCGGTGCCGGCTGCGGCGAGGGTGATCGCGGCGGCCGTGGTCAGGGTGCGGCGGAACATGGGACCTCCCGACTGGTGGCGGCTCAGGGCTCTGTTTTGCTGGGTTGGTTATACCGCGCGGTCTCTGGTCCCGGTAGCGGTCTTTTGCCCCTGTTCTGGCCCGGTCCGCAGGTTCTCGATCAGTTCGTGGGACACAGAAGGCCGGCCGGCGGTCGTGGCGACCGCCGGCTGGCTCAGTCGGGCTGTCAGTTGTCAGTTGTCAGTGTTCTGGCAGAGCGTTCTCCTTACAGCTCCGCGGCGATGAATTTCGCGCCGTTGTACGAGCCCCAGCCGGTCACCTCGTCGTACCCGGTGCCCGCGTTGTATCCGCCGTTGTTGCCGCTCTTGATGTCGTGGAACGCCGAGGAGTACGCCGAGCTGCGGGCGACGGTGTATATGAAGCTGTTCGCGTACCCGAACTTGGCCTTGCCGGCCTTGCCCGCCGCGGTGTTGTAGTCGGCGGCGAAGGCGGCCCAGTTCGGGGCGGCGGCGCTGGTGCCCCACACGTCCGTCCAGCTGCCGTCGGCGTCGATGTACCAGGGGCTGCTGTCGCCGCCGGCGGCGGAGACGTCCGGCACCTCGCGGTGGCCGCTGCTGTTCACCGGCGTCTGGAAGGACGGGGTGGACCACTTGTCGGACTGGCCGCCGCCGCTGCCGGACCAGCCGGTCTCGCTGCTCCACGCGTTGGACGAGGAGACGGTCAGGTCGGTGCCGCCCACGCCGGACACGTACGGGTCCGAGGCCGGGTAGTCGACGGACAGGGTCGAGCCGTCGTCCGTGGCGCCGCTGTCACCGGAGGCGGCGAACACCGACTGGCCCTGGGCCGCGGCCTCCTTGAAGTCGGCGTCGTCGGAGGACAGGTTGTTCTCCTGGTTCTCCGGCTCGCCCCAGCTGCTGGAGATCACCGGCACGTCGGCGCTGACCAGGGCCGCGTAGAGGGCGACCTCGCCGGCGTCGCTGTTCGGCGCCTCGTACACCTTCACGTTCGCCTTGGGGGCCAGGGCGTTGATGACCTCGATGTCGAGCTCGTCCTCCACCGAGCCGGAGGTGTCGGTGGTGCCGCCGTCCACCTTCACCACGCTGGCGGTCGGAGCGCCGAGGCCGTACTTGCTGTTGTAGCCCGCGACCGCGGACGCCGAGTAGGCCGAGAACTCCACCAGCCCGACCGTCTGGCCCGAGCCGTTGTCCCCGGCGGAGATGGACGAGGAGAGGTTGTATCCGCCGCGCGCCTTGGTGGGCGTGAGCACGGTGCCGGCGTGCGGCGCCGCCTGGTTGTCGACGTGGTTCGCCGCCGTGCGGAGCGAGGCGTTGGACAGCCCCGCCACGCCGGAGACGACTGAGGCGATGTCCGTGGGCAGCGTCGGCGCCGTGGTGTTGGCGAAGACGTCGCGGCCGGCGGTGTGCCAGGTGCCCAGCTGCACCCCGAACGCCTTCTCCACCTTCGCGGCACTGCCGCTGGCCGACAGCGTCAGGTGGTTGGCGGTCGCCGCGCCCACCGACAGGCCCTGGGCCTTCAGGTACTTGGTGACCTCGGCGATCTGGGCGTCGGTGGCCCCGTACGCCGCGGCGTACTGCGGCACGGTCAGGTAGTGCTTGTACTGCGGCGAGGCGGGGTCGGACACCTCGCGCAGGAACGCGTCCAGACCGGCCTGGTCACGCGGCTTGAGGCTGATCTCGAGTGGTACCTGCGCGTCGGCCGCGACGGATCCGGTGCGCACGGCGTCGGACGCCAGGTGCGGGGTGGCAGTGCCCGCGAAGGCGGTCCGCGTGGGGGCGGTGGCGGCGTGCGCGACCGGGAGGGCGAGCACGAGGACGGGCAGCGGTGCCGCGAGGACACCGAGCGTCCGCCGTATTCGCTTGGAGCTGACAGACATGTGGCGATTCCTTGGGGTTGACGGGTGGGGTGGTTGTGGGCCCATCAGGAAGCTAATGCCGTATGAGGGTACTGAAAAGAGCCATACACGATGATTTACTCGGACTTAACGGTTCGGGGGTGGTCTCAGGCTTCTGATACGGCGCGGAAGGGCTCGGTGTTACCGACGGGTTACATCGGCGCGGGGTGTCGGGTCAGGCGCGCATGTCAGGTCAGGCCCCGAGCGGAAGCTCGGCGGCGAGCCAGTCGTGGCTGCGCGGCAGCGACAGGCGCACCGGAGGCCGGCTGGTCGCGGCCTGGATCCACTCCACCGCCGGGATCCGCGCCCGGCCCCGGCCGCCGGCCAGCACGATGAGCGAACCCTGGCCGTCGACGGTGATCGGCGCCGTGCCGGGCCCGGCCGCGGCCCGCTCGGCGACCGCCGCCAGGAAGCCGCTCACCAGATGCGCGGCCCGGGGGTCGGCGTATCCGGGGCGGCCGAGTTCGGCGGCGAGTTCCAGGCCGTAGACCACCGCGGGCACCAGCCGGGTGACCGCGAACTCGGCCAGGTCCAGTCCGCCGGCCACGCCGCCGAGGGCCCGGTCCGGCCCGCCGGATCGCAGGACGGCGGCGGCGACCGCCGTCGCGGCGCGGTGGCCCGCGGCCGCCCGGCCGATGCCGGACTGCATCGCGCGCCCGGCCGCCGAGCGGGCGATCGCCTCGGACGCGGCCCAGTTCCGCACGGTGGCCGGGGAACGGAACCAGTCGACGGCGTCCACCGCCGGGGCGCCGCAGACAGGGCCCTGAGTCACCGCGACGACCTCCTCGGCCGCGGTGGTCAGGCGGGCCAGCAGGACGGCGGTGCGCCAGGGGTCCAGGCCGGCGTGCGGGCCGGAAACGGTCTGGTGGGCCGCCAGGACCGGCTGGAGCAGTTCGTCCAGGGCCGCGTACTGGAACGCCAACGCGTCGCAGACCCCTTCGAAGGTCGGCATCCCGGACCACAGCCACCAGGCGTAGGTCCGGGGCGCGGCGGGCGTCGCGGGCGTGGGGACGGACGGACCGGGCTTGGCGCCCCGGCCCTTCGGATTCTTCGCGGGCACGGCGAATGGCCCTTCTCGATCGGGCTGGTGAGAAGAAAAAGCAGAAAGGGGAAAGAGAATGTGCTTCAGCAGGCTGCGGGGATCAACGGCAACACGACGAGGACCACACCCGACCGAAGTCGATGTGGTCCCGGGAAACCAGCCGGATCAGCTGCACGCTTTCATCAATATCAGCCCACGATGATCCGGTCAATGACGCCTGCTCAGGCGGGGGATCGGAGCCGATGGGACGGTGTCCGAAAGAGTCGGGATACCGATATTCTCTATGTGCTGCCATACCTGTCGCCGAAACACGCAAGAGTTCCAGGCACCGTTCGCGGTGCCTGGAACTCCGAACCCGAACCGTACTCCGAACCCGAACCGCCTATGCCTTGGCGCCCCGGCTCACAAGCCCTTCCTTGACCTTCGCGATCGCGAAACCCCAAGCCTGGTCGACGCTCGTCTTGGGCGGCAGCGCGATCTCCTCGGGGTTGGTGACCACGTCCAGCAGGTACGGCCCCGGAGCGGCCAGGGCGGCGATCACCGCGGCCTCCAACTGCTCGGGGTCGGTGACGCGGGCGGCGGGCAGGCCGGCCGCGCGGGCCAGGCCCGCCAGGTCGGGATTGCTCAGCTCCGTACCGAACTCCGGCAGGCCGCCTTGCTCCTGTTCGAGTTTGACCATGCCCAGCCGGCCGTTGTCGAAGACGATGAGCTTGACCGGCAGGTCGTAGGCGGCGGCGGTGAGCAGTTCACCCAGCAGCATCGTCAGTCCGCCGTCGCCGCAGAAGGCGATGCTCTGGCGGCCGCGGTCGACCGCGGCGGCGCCGAGCGCCTGCGGCATCGCGTTGGCCATCGAGCCGAGGTTGAAGGAACCGAGGAGGCGGCGGGTGCCGCGCATCGTCACGAAGCGGGCCAGCCACACCGTCGACATGCCGGTGTCGGTGGTGAACACCGCGTCGTCGGCGGCGTGCCGGTCGATGAGCGTGGCCAGCACCTCGGGCCGGATCTTGTCCTCGGTGTTGTCGAGCAGCGAGCGCACCTTGCCCACCAGGCTCTTGTCGTGCTCCGGATCGGTCAGGCGGCGCTGGTGTCCCAGCCAGTCCTCGTACTCCGAGCGCGCCCGCTCCAGATGCTTGCGGTCGTCCTTGCGCCGCAACCGGCCCATCAGGGCCGTGGCGCTCAGACCCGCGTCGCCGACGACCCCCACATCGACCGGAGTCCTGCGGCCGATGTGCTCGGCCCGGGTGTCGATCTGCACGGTCGCCGTCCCCGCCGGGAGCCACTCCGGGTAGGGGAAGTCGGTCCCGATCATCAGCAGGGCGTCGGCGGACTTCAGCGCCTCGTGGGTCGCCGGGTTGCCGATCAGCCCGCTCTGGCCGATCTGGAAGGGGTTGTCCGCCTCCAGTCCCTCCTTCGCCTTCAGGGTCAGGACCATGGGGGCCGCCAGATGGTCGGCGAGATCCAGCACCGCCGCCCGGGACTCGCGGGCCCCGGTCCCGACCAGCATGGTGACCTTCCCGGCCTCGTCGAGCAGCTGCGCGGCGCGCGCCATCTGCTCCTCGTCGGGCGCCAGGCGGGCCGGGATCCGCGTGATGTGCACGGCGCTGTCCTTGGCGACCTCGGCGGCTCCGACGTCGCCGGGCAGGGTGAGGACCGCGACGCCGGGTGCGGCGTACGCGGCCTGCACCGCCTGCTCCAGGACGCGCGGCATCTGGGACGCCGCGGTGATGGTGTGCCGGAAGGCCGCCACATCCCGGAACACCTGGTCGTTGTCGACCTCCTGGAAGAAGTCGGCGCCCAGCTCGGCCGTCGGGACCTGCCCGCAGATCGCCAGCACGGGCGCGTGCGACTTCTTCGCGTCGTACAAGCCGTTCAGCAGATGCAGCGAGCCCGGCCCGACGGTGCCCATGCACACGCCCAAGGTCCCGGTGAGCTGGGCCTGAGCCCCTGCGGCGAACGCCGCCGCCTCCTCGTGCCGGGTGCCGATCCACTCGATGCGGTCCTCACGGCGGATCGCGTCGGTCACCGGGTTGAGCGCGTCGCCGACCACACCCCACACGGTCCGGACGCCCAGATCGGCCAGGGCGGTGACGATCTGCTCGGCGACGGTGGTCATTGCTACTCCCTTACTTGTGGGCAGTGGTGGTCGGCGACGCGGGACGGCCTTACCAGCGGCCGTACCAACGGCGACGCCCGCCCGAGCCGGCGGCCTCACCGCGGCTGATGCCGAAGCCGACCAGCCAGGCCAGGAACACGATCGCGGCGATGATCCACAGCACGTGCGCCGCGAAACCGAGGCCACCCAGGACCAGGGCCAGCAGCAGGACCAAAAGAATGACACCCATGACGAATCTCCCTTTTCCGCGGGCTGTGCCGGCGTCTTTCGCGGCTGCCAGCCCGGAACGTCGTCTGAAGCGTCCCTTCTGGCCACCCGGAACGAGATGAAACAAAACCCGGCCGAAGTTCCCCGGATTTTTTCTTCCGTCGCAGGTCAGGCCGAGGTCTCCGTTTGACATGGGGTTCGCTGGGCAGCCGGAACCCCAGCTTCGAACGTCCGGGCGGGCCGTCGCGCCCGCCGACTTCCCCGGGAGATCACCAGTGACAGTGACACCGCTTCGCGTACTCGACGAGGACCCGACGCGCCGCCTCGAATGGCAGGAGCAGGCCGCGTGCCGGGACTACGACAGCCGCCTGTTCTTCGAACCGGACCATGAACGGCCCCACGCCCGCATCCGCCGCGAGCAGGAGGCGAAGAAGATCTGCGCGGCCTGCCCGGTGCAGGCCGAATGCCTGCGCTTCGCCGAATCCGGCTCGGGGGAGTTCGGCGTGTGGGGCGGCACCACACAGCGGGAGCGGGTCAGCGCCCGCAGGCGCCGGCGCCGGAACGGGGCGCCGCCTCCGGGCCGGGCCAAGGGCGTCCGGCGGCGGTGACGGCCCGCTCGGCGCCGGCTCGTCCACCTCGCTGAAGCGGGGTTTCACACACAGCGGCCGCGGACACAAGGGCGCGGCCGGGTGATCACGTACGTTCAGATGGAAGGTGGATGTGTCCATGCGAATCCGTTGGTCGGCCGTCGGAGTGCCCGCGGTATTGCTCCTCATCACCGCGGGCGCGATATGGGCCGCGGCGGCGAGTTCGCTGTGGTGGCTGTTCGCCGTCGGGGTGTTCGGCGCGCTCGCGGTGGTGGCCGTCTATGACGTCGTGCAGCGGCGTCACTCCGTGCTGCGGAACTTCCCGGTGCTCGGTCATCTGCGCTATCTCCTGGAGACCATCCGGCCGGAGATGCAGCAGTATTTCATCGAGCGGGACTACGACGGCCGACCGTTCGATCGCGATACCCGTACCGTCGTTTATGAGCAGGCCAAAGGCATTCACGAGGAGACGTCGTTCGGTACCGAACTGGACGTGATGGCCCCGGGCTATGAGTTCGTCGAACAGGCCACCGTGCCCCTTGTCCCGCCGAAGGATCCGCCGCGGGTCCGCGTGGGCGGTCCGGACTGCACCCAGCCGTACGACATGGCCTTGCTGAACATCTCGGCGATGAGCTTCGGCTCGTTGAGCGCGAACGCGATCCGCGCGATGAACGCCGGCGCCGCGGCCGGCGGATTCGCACAGGACACCGGCGAGGGCGGGTTGACCCCGTACCACCTCGAGGGCGGCGCCGATCTGGTCTGGGAGATCGGCAGCGGCTATTTCAGCGTCCGTACTCGCGACGGTGACTTCGACGAGGCGCAGTTCCACGACAAGGTGGCCCATCCGCACGTCAAGGCCGCCGAACTGAAACTCAGCCAGGGCGCCAAGCCGGGACTCGGCGGCGTGCTGCCGGCGGCCAAGGTGACCGCGGAGATCGCGCGCTTCCGGGAGGTCCCGGAGGGGGAGAAGTGCATCAGCCCGCCGGCGCACCGGGTGTTCCAGACGCCCCGTGAACTTGTCCTGTTCCTGGCGCGGATGCGGGAACTGGCGCAGGGCAAGCCGGTGGGATTCAAGTTGTGCGTGGGGCGCCGCAGCGAGTTCCTGGCGATCTGCAAGGCGATGGTCGCCGAGGGGATCACCCCGGACTTCATCGTCGTCGACGGCTCCGAGGGCGGGACCGGCGCCGCCCCGCTGGAATTCCAGGACAGCTTCGGCAAGTCCCTGACCGACGGGCTCCACACCGTGCACAACGCCCTGGTCGGCACCGGGCTGCGGGACCGGATCCGGATCGGTGCCGGCGGCAAGGTCGCCACCGGCATGGACATCGTCAAGCGCCTCGCGCAGGGCGCCGACTACCTGAACTCGGCCCGGGCGATGATGATGGCCGCCGGCTGCATCCAGGCCCGGATGTGCCACACCAACCACTGCCCGGTCGGCGTGGCCACCCAGGATCCGGCGCGCGCCAGGGCGCTCGACGTCGCCGACAAGGCCGAGCGGGTCCGCCGCTACCAGCAGAACACCGTCGCCGAGGCGCAGCAGATCATCGCGGCGATGGGGTTGAAGGAGCCGCGCGAGCTGCGTCCGGAGCATCTGCTGCGGCGTATCGACCAGAACACGGTGCGGACGTACGGTGAGATGTATCAGTGGCTTGAGCCCGGGGAACTGCTGGCCGAGGCGCCGCAGGAGTGGGCCGCGGACTGGCGTGCGGCGGACGCCGACCGGTTCGCCGGTGCCGCCGCGCGCTGAGTCAGAGATCTGAGTCAGAGATCTGAGTCAAGGGGCTGAGTCCGCCTCGGCCAGCCGATCGCGGTCGGCCGAGGCCTCCAGCGCACGTATCCGTTCTGCCTCCGCCCACACCGCGCGCTCCCGCTCGGCGAACGCCCGCAGATTGTCGTGGCGGTCGCGGACGCGGGTCAGCGCCTGCTGCGAGGCGGCCAGTTCGTGGTAGCTCTCGGTGAGCCGGTCGGCGTCCTGCCCGGCCTCGGCCGAGCGGTAGGCCTGGCAGGCGAGGTCGCGCATGTGGGTGCACACGCGGCGGGCCGTGGCGGCCTGCTCTTCGGCTTCCTGCAGGCCGGCCATCCACGCGGCCCCGACGACCTCCTCGGCGGCGCGGATCACGTCGTGTTCGGAGATCTGCGCGACCAGGCGCGAGTAAGCGGCCTGCTTTCTCCGGGACTTCCAAGGGCTCATGCCTACTCCTGATCGTCGCTTGATCGTCGCTGCGGCGGGCGCCGGGTACCCAGCGTGCGCCGCGCTAACCGACGACATTCCTGACCTGGCGGTCCGGGGCGCCGGCGGCGGGTTGCGGCATCATCGGCGTCCACTAGCTTGATCAAGGTAAGCGGCGTTTCACGCTGTGCTGCCGGTGTGCCCGGCAGTGCGAGGAACGTCGTGAGCCGGCCGACACAGCGCGGGCGGATCACCCGAACGGCCGCGCGTGGTCGGAGGTGTCGGATGGCGGAGCAGCAGTCGGACTGGCGTACCCGTTGGCGAGCGCGCTGGCGCCACAGCGTCCTGGGCCGGGTCCTGCGCGGCTACACCGAGGTGGAGCTGATGCGGCGGGCGATGGCGTTCGCGACGCTCGGCCTGGTGACGTTGATCCCGCTGCTCATCCTGGTGGCCGCGGTCGACCCGTTCTCCCCGAGGGGGTTCGGCCAGTGGATCGCCGACGGCATGGGCCTGCCGGAGAACACGGCCGCGCCGCTGGTCCGGGTGTTCCGGACGCCGCACGGGATCGCCAAGCAGACCGGCATCCTCAGCCTGACGCTTCTGGTGGTGTTCGGTCTGACGTTCGTGGCTGAGGTCCAGGTCGGCTACGAGAAGATCTGGCGGCTCCCGGCCCGGTCCCTGCTGCGGTTCTGGCGCCGGTCCTGGCGTCTGGTGGTGTGGCTCGCGGCCCTGACCGGCTACACGTCGTTCGAGGTGGCCAGCGGCAGACTGTTGCCGCACGGGGCGTTCGCGTCGGGGGTGCGGATCTTCATCTTCGTAACGGCCGGACTCCTGTTCTTCTGGTGGGGGCAGTACTTCCTGCTCGCCGGCCGGGTCCAGTGGAGCGTCCTGCTGCCGGGCGCGATCGCGACCGTCGCGGGCCTGAGCGGCCTGCGGGCCTTCTCCAGCCTGGTGTTCCAGCCGATGATCGCCTCCGGCGCGGAGGCCGACGGCGCGGTCGGCGTCGTGCTGGTGGTGGTGTCCTGGCTGATCGGTGTGGGGTTCGTCATCTACGGCGGATCGCTGGCCGGACGGTGTTATCACGAGCATCGCTGCGCGCGCGGCTGAGGCCGCCGCCGTTGTTTGGATGGTCCGCAGCGCGGTATCCGGGCGGGCGGCGGAGAGGAGCAGCTGATGGACGTGGAAGGGCGCTACGTTCTTGGTCGACTCATCGGGGAGGGGGCGACTGCGTGCGTTTATGTAGCCGATGACACCGTGTTGCGGCGCGAGGTGGCCGTGAAGGTGTTCCGCGACATCGACATCGGCGGCAGCACGTCGGAGCGGATCGACGAGGAAGCCCGGATCCTGGCCCGGCTGGCGCATCCGCATCTGCTGCCCGTGTACGACTCCGGGCGCGGCGCCGACGGCCGCCGCTTCATCGTGATGCCGCTCGTGCGCGGGACGACGCTGGCCAAGCTGCTGGCCGACGGGCCGCTCGACCCGCGCGAGGTGAAGCGGATCGGCCGGGCGCTGGCCGGTGCCCTGGCCCACATCCACGCGCAGGGCATCGTGCACCGCGACGTCAAGCCCAGCAACGTGCTCCTGGCCGACGACGGGACGCCCTACCTCGCCGACTTCGGGTTCGCGCGCGCCGCCGACGGCCCGGCCCTGACCGCCACCGACTGCATCGTCGGCACGGCCGGCTACCTCGCGCCCGAGCAGGCCGAGGGGCTGCCGCTGACGCCGGCGGTGGACGTCTACGCCCTGGGCCTGGTGCTGCTGGAGGCGCTGACCGGGGAGCGCGAGTACCACGGCACGCCGCTGGAACGCGCCACCGCCAACGCCTTGCGGCCGCCGCGCATCCCCTCGCGGCTGGGCCCGGGCTGGCTGAACGTGCTGCGGGCGATGACGGCCAGGGTCCCCTCGGCGCGTCCGTCCGACGATGAAGTCAGAGCTCTGATGGATGTCGGCGAGGACGAGCTTCCCGGCTTCACACCGTTCGACGGGACCATGGAGCTGGCCGCCGCCCCCGCCCCCGCCCTTGCCCTAGCCCCCGCCATCTCTGCCGGTGCCGCTGTTGGAGCTGGAGCCGGAGCCGGAGTCGGATCTCGGCGGACCCGCCGCAGTCTGGCCGTCCTCGGCGCGGCCGCCTTCACCGCTGCCGCCGTCGTGGGTGTGGGCGCCGACTGGCTCTCCGCGGGAGCGTCGGCCGACACCACCAGTCCCAGCTCGACGACTCCGGGCGCCGGAGCGGCCGGACCGCAGCAGAACCCTGCCCCGGCTGTGGTCCCGGCCGCCGCCCCGACGACGCTTCCCGCCAGCACCACCTCATCGCCCCCGTCGCAGAAGCCTGCGACCCGGACCAAGCCCCCGGTGTCGTCGCCGGCGCAGGCACCGGCGCAGGCACCGGCACCGGGCCCGGCGAAGTGCCAGCCGGGGAACCCGCACGGCAAGCACAAATGCCCGGGAAACGAGAAGGGCGACGGGGACTGAGAGCCCCCCTTCACCGCGACGGTCAGGACGTAGTCGACCAACAGCCCGGCCGCCGCGAACAGCCCCGGGATCCGGCCCAGGTTGCCGCCGGCCACGATGTAGGACCCGCCGCCGTTGGGGTAGGCGCGGATCGTCTGGCGGTACGAGACGCCGACGGCGAGCATCAGCACGGCGATCACGCCGGCGATCGGCAGCGCGTTCCGCAGCCCGGCGGTGCCGGCCAGGACGAGGATCGC
The DNA here is from genome assembly GCF_041260665.1 of Catenulispora sp. GP43. Lineage (NCBI taxonomy): Bacteria > Bacillati > Actinomycetota > Actinomycetes > Catenulisporales > Catenulisporaceae > Catenulispora > Catenulispora sp. GP43. The sequence goes on from NZ_JBGCCT010000006.1 coordinate 373,147, forward strand.
CAGCATGTGCACGGCCACCGGCACGAAGCGGCCGAAGCGCGTTGGCCGGCCGCACAGCCGATGGTTAGGCGTCCAGCGAGGGATCGACGGGCAGCGCTTCGTGCCAGGTCCGGGGATCGTCGATGCCGTCGCCCCACTGTCGCCCGACCTCACTCAGCGCCGCCCGCTGCTCCGGTTCGAGATCGGGCAACTGCTCGGAGGGGCTCGGCATGCTCGGACACCGGGTGTCTGCCGCTTCGGACGCAACCATGCCCGGCCTTATGAGCTCGACAGCCCTCTGTCGAACCAACGAGTCGCGATCTCTTGACCTGTCGGTAGCCTCTCTGTAACTTTCCCATGGCACGACGCAAGAAGGCGTCAGAGTCATGAAAAGATCGAATTCTCGGTCGGTAAATGTCTCGCAGGACTCTGACGTGTCCCCCTTCCCGCCCCACGAACCGAGGAAGTCGATGCGTCACGGAATACTCACGGCCGGCTCGCCGGCCCCGGCCCGACGATGGCGCCGCGGCGCGATCGGCCTGGTCCTGGCGGCCATGCTGGCCGCGCTGCTGCCCATGCTGCCGCTGATTCCCTTGACTACGGCACAGGCCACGGCACAGGCCGCGGGCAGCAACCTCGCGCTGGGCAAGGCGGTCTCCGTCTCCAGCTCGAACTCGCCCTACGTCGGGTCGAACCTGAACGACGGCGATCAGAACTCGTACTGGGAGAGCGCCAACGGCTCGTTCCCGCAGTGGGCGCAGATCGACCTGGGGGCCGCGACGTCGGTGAACCAGGTCGTGCTGAAGCTTCCGGCTTCCTGGGGTGCGCGCAGCGAAACCCTGTCGGTACAGGGCAGCACCGACAACTCCACGTTCTCCACGATCGTCGCCTCGACCGGGTACACCTTCGACCCGTCGGCGAACAGCAATACCGTGACGATCAGCTTCGGCGCGACCAGCACCCGGTACGTGCGGGTCAACATCACCGCGAACACCGGCTGGAGCGCCGGACAGCTGTCGGAGTTCGAGGTCTACGGCGCCGCCGTGTCCTCGAACAACCTGGCGTCCGGCAAGACGATGTCGGCCAGCGGCTACAGCCAGAACTACGTTCCGGCCAACGCCAACGACGGCAACGCCTCCACCTACTGGGAGAGCACCGACAACGCCCTGCCGCAGTGGCTGCAGGTCGACCTCGGCGCCTCGGTGTCGGTCAACCAGGTGGTGCTCAAGCTGCCGCCGTCCACCTCGTGGGGCGCGCGGACCCAGACGCTGGCCGTGCAGGGCAGCACTGACGGGTCCAGCTTCAGCGACATCGTCGCCTCGGCCGGGTACACGTTCGACCCGAACGCGAACAACAACACCGTGACGATCAACTTCAACACGACCACCACGCGGTACGTGCGGCTGAACATCACCGCGAACACCGGGTGGCCGGCCGGCCAGATCGGCGAGTTCGAGGTCTACGGCCCCTCCGGCGGCGACACCACGCCGCCGAGCGCGCCGACGAACCTGGCCTACACCCAGAACTCCTCCGGCGCGGTCACCCTGACCTGGGGTGCGAGCACCGACAACGTGGCCGTCACCGGCTACGACGTGTATGCCAACAACGCGCTGCTGACCTCGGTCCCGGCCACCGCGCTGACGTACACCGACAACCCGCCGGCCACCGAGACCGTCACCTACTTCGTGCGCGCGCACGACGCGGCGGGCAACCAGTCGGCGAACAGCAACAGCGTGACCCGCACCGGCGCCTCCGGCGGCGACACCCAGCCACCCACCGCGCCGACCAACCTCGCCTACACCCAGCCGGCCTCCGGCCAGGTGAAGCTGACCTGGGCGGCCAGCACCGACAACGTCGGCGTGACCGGCTATGACGTCTTCCGCAACAACGCGAAGGTCGCCACGGTCTCCGGCAGCACCCTGACGTACACCGACTCGGTCGCGGACTCCCTGACCGTGTCCTACTACGTCGAGGCGCACGACGCGGCCGGCAACGAGTCCACGGCGTCCAACACCGTGACCCGCACCGGCTCCGGCGGCAACCAGACCAACCTCGGGCTGAACAAGCCGATCGACGGCTCGGCGTACACCTTCACCTACGCCCCGGCGAACGCCGACGACGGTGATATGACCACGTACTTCGAGGGCTCGTCCTACCCCTCGACGCTGACCGAGCACCTGGGCGCCAACGCCGACATCACCTCGGTCGTGGTGAAGCTGAACCCGGCCGCGGCCTGGTCGGCCCGCACCCAGACCATCGCGGTCCTGGGCCGGGAGCAGAGCGCGACCACCTTCAGCACCATCGTGGCCGCGCAGAGCTACTCCTTCGACCCGAGCAGCAACCAGAACACCGTCACCATCCCGGTCAGCGCGCGCGTCGCCGACGTCGAGCTGTCCATCACCAGCAACAGCGGCGCCCCCGGCGGGCAGGTCGCGGAGTTCCAGGTCTTCGGCACCCCGGCGCCGAACCCGGACCTGACGCCGACCAGCTCCTCCTGGACCCCGTCCGCGCCGGTGGAGACCGACAACGTCACCGCCTCGGCGGTCATCAGCAACGCCGGCACCGCGGCCTCGGTCGCCACCGACGTCAACTTCTACCTGGGCACCAACAAGGTCGGCTCGACGACCGTCGGCGCGCTCGCGCCCGGCGCCACGCAGACCGTCTCGGCGCCGATCGGCACCCTGACCGCCGGCACCTACCAGCTCACCACCAAGGTCGACGAGTCGAAGAAGAACTTCGAGACGCAGGCCAACCAGAGCTACACCAACCCGACGAACCTGGTCGTCGCCCCGGTGCAGTCCGCCGACCTGGTCGGCACGCTGTCCTGGACGCCGCCGAACCCGTCGAACGGCAACACGGTGACGTTCACCGCCTCGGTGAAGAACCAGGGCACGATCGCCACCACCAGCGGCTCGCACGGCATCACGGTCACCCTGCTGGACCAGAACAACTCGACCGTGGCCACCCTGACCGGCTCGATCAGCGGCACGATCGCCGCCGGCGCCACCGCGGCCCCGGTGACCCTGGGCACGTGGAACGCCGTCAACGGCAAGTACACCGCGCACATGGTGATCGCGACCGACCCGAACGAACTGCCGATCAAGGTCCCGCACCTGACCACCGACACCCCGCTGTTCGTGGGTCAGGGTGCGAACATGCCCTACGACAGCTACAAGAGCACCGACGGCACCCTGGGCGGCTCGGCGGCGATCGTCGGCCCGAACCGCACCATCGGCGACATCGCCGGTGAGGCGACCCAGCGCAAGGCCGTGACGCTGGACAACACCGGCGACTCGGTCAGCTGGACCTCGCGGGAGTCGACGAACACGTTCGTCCTGCGCTACTCACTCCCGGACGCCTCGGGCGGCGGCGGCATCAACGCCACCCTCGACCTGTACGCGAACGGCACGCTGGTCCAGCCGCTGAACCTGACCTCGCACTACGCGTGGCTCTACGGCGCCGAGACCGGCCCCGGCGACTCCCCGAGCGCCGGCTCGCCGCGGCACATCTACGACGAGTCCAGCTTCCTGCTGGCCAACTCGTACCCGACGGGCACCGTGTTCACGTTGAAGAAGGACAGCGGGAACACCTCGCAGTACGCGATCGACTTCATGAACCTGGAGCAGACCGCGCCCACCGCGAACCCGGACCCGGCCCACCTGCTCGTCCCGGCCGGCTTCGCCCAGCAGGACGTGCAGAACGCCATCGACACCGTCCGCCAGGACACGACGGGCAAGTACACCGGCGTCTACCTGCCGGCCGGCCAGTACGCGCTGACCGGGCGCTTCACCGTCTACGGCAAGGCGATCAAGATCGTCGGCGCCGGCGTGTGGTACACCCAGTTCGTCGCCCCGCAGGGCCAGACGAACACGGACACCGGCTGGGACGTGCAGTCCACCGCCAGCGGTTCGTCGTTCAGCGGCTTCGCGTGGTTCGGCAACTACACCACCCGCGTGGACGGCCCGGGCCACACCTTCCAGCTCACCAGCGTGTCGAACATCTCGATCGACAACATCTGGATCGAGCACAACGTGGTGGGCGTCTGGGGCCTGACGGCCGTGCAGAACAGCTCGTTCACCAACATGCGCATCCGCGACACCCTCGCGGACGGCATCAACCTCACCAACGGCAGCCAGAACAACCTCATCTCCAACGACGAGGCCCGCACCACCGGCGACGACAGCTTCGCACTGTTCGCCGCCCAGGACAGCTGCAGCGGCTGCAAGGAGATCAACAACACCATCCAGAACGTGACAGCCATCGCCCCCTGGCGGGCGGCGGGCGTCGCGATCTACGGCGGCGGTGCCAACACGGTCCAGAACTTCAACGTCTCGGACACGCTGTGCTACCCCGGCCTGACGATCAGCTCGCTGAACTTCGGGTTCCCCTTCGAAGGATTCGAAGCCGCCCCGCAGACCACCACGATCCAGAACTTCTCCCTGGCTCGAGACGGTGGCCACTTCTGGGGCAACCAGGCGTTCGGAGCGATCTGGGCGTTCTCGGCGACGAACCCCTTCCAGGGGATCAGGGTGAGCGGCGGGTCGATCACCGATCCGACGTACACCGGGATCATGTTCCAGACGGACTACGTGAACAACACAGCGCAGTACCCGTTCACGGACACCACGTTCTCGAACATGACGATCAGCGGCGCCCACGCCAACAACGACGGGTTCGGCAACGGCAAGTCCGGGTTCGGCATCTGGGCGAACCCGCTGCCGGAGTCGGGGCAGGGGCCGGCCGTCGGGACGGTCACGTTCAGCGGTCTGACGGAGAGCAACAACGACGTCAACATCCAGAACACGACCAGCACGATGACGATCAACGTGAATCCGTAAGCGCTAGGCGCTAGGCGCTAGGCGATAGGCGATAGGCGATAGGCCGATCGGGCCGCCTCCCTGCGGGGAGGCGGCCCGATCGGTGTTCGGATGTCGCTGTCAGCCTTCGATGACGACCGCCGTCACCACCAACCCGTCCCCGACCGCGAAGCGCCCGCTCAGCCGCCGCAGCTCCACGCCGCCGACGACGAGCCCGGGCTGGTGCAGCTCGGCCTCGAAGGCCCGGGCCCGCGGGTCGAAGTGCAGGGTCGCGTCCTGGAAGTCGAGCCAGCGGCGGGCCAGCGGGTACCAGGCCTTGTAGACCGACTCCTTCGCACTGAAGAGGACCTTGTCCCAGTGCGTCGCAGGGTACTGCGAGGCCAGGTCCGCGAGCACCGGGATCTCCTCCGGGCGGGCGATCAGCTTCAGCGTGCCGGCCGGGAGTTCCTCGTGCGGTTCGGCGTCTATGCCCAGGCCGGTTATGGCCGTGGCGGGTGCCACCGCCGCGGCGCGGTAGCCGTCGCAGTGGGTCAGGGCGCCGACGATGCCGTCCGGCCACAGGGGCTCGTTCTTCGGGCCGCGCAGGATCGGGGCCGCTTCGTGGCCCAGGTCGGCCAGGGCTTTGCGGGCGCACCAGCGGGCCGTGGCGAACTCCCGGCGGCGCTTCTCGACGGCCCGGGCGACCAGTTCGGCCTCCTCCGGGAACAGGTCGTCGATGTCGGTGCGGGTCTCCACCGACACCACAGAGGCCGGCAGGATCTCCTCGATCACGATCCCGCCGCCTCTCCTGAGGTCGACGGCGCGGTCGGCTGGGGCGGCGGGGTCGGCAGGATCTGGCGCAGCGGGTCGACCGGCGGGCGCTGGCTCCACTCGCGCGGGTAGCCCAGGGAGACCTCGGTGAAGCGCACGTTGTCATAGACCGTGCGGCGCGGGATGTGCAGGTGCCCGTAGACCATGTCCGTGGCGTTGAACCGCTTGTGCCAGTCGGCGGTGGCCTCGGTGCCGCACCACTGCGCGAACTCGGGGTATCGCAGGATCCTGGTGGGCGTGCGGACCAGCGGGTAGTGGTTCACCAGGACGGTCGGTACCGCGGGGTCCAGATCGGCGAGCCGGTGCTCGGTGTACGCCACGCGCGTGCGGCACCAGTCCTCGCGGCTCGGATACGGGTCCGGGTGCAGGAGGTACTGGTCGGTGCAGACGATGCCGGCGGCCTCGGCGATGGCCAGGCCCTCGGCCGTGTCGCGGGCGCCGGGGGGCATGAAGGTGTAGTCGTAGAGCACGAACAGCGGGGCGATCACCGCCGGCCCGCCCTCGCCGGTCCAGACCGGGTACCCGTCCTCGGGGGTCACGACGCCCAGCGCCCGGCAGCGTTCGACCAGGCCCAGGTAGCGGTGCTCGCCGCGCAGCGTGACCGGGTCCTTCGGGTGGGTCCACAGCTCGTGGTTGCCCGGCGTCCAGATCACCTTGGCGAACCGGCCCGCCAGCAGTTCCAGCGCCGCGACGACGTCCTCGAACATCTCGCCGACATCGCCGGCGACCAGCAGCCAGTCGTCCCGGTGCACAGGCCGCAGCCGTTCCACGATTGCCCGATTGTCGGGGTGCGCGACATGGAGATCGCTCACCGCCCAGACACGCGCGCCATCCATTGCCGGAATAGCCGTCGGGTCGTGGGATTCCGTTTCTACCGCACGCATTCGGTCTCCGGCGAATAGGCGAGGAATGGAGAATGCTCGGCTGCGCGGATCGCGGAGCGTGACACGGCAGCGCTACCACTGTCGCATCCGCGAGCCCCTGTGCGCATGTCCGGCGCTGCGAGATAGGGGTTCGCGTCGGGGTCGCCGAAGGCCTCCACCGGCCCCCTCAGGGCTCTGGGGTGCCCCTAAGGGGCTGGTCCAGGCCTTGGTGTGGCGGCTAGACATGGGCTGGAGGACGCGTGAGAGCCCGGGAGGCGGCGATGGCGGCGACGGCTGCGACGGCGAAGAGCGAGCACGCGATGCGGCCGCGTCCCGGCAGGACGCGGCCGCGTGGTCGCCATGCGAACCCGACGCGGCCGACCAGGGCCGACGCCGGTCTTCGCAGCCTGCTACACCTGCTCCCGGATCCGGGACAGGGTCTTCCACAGCACCTCGGGCGTCTCGAACGTGGCCAGCGACAGGGCCTCGTCCTGGAACCGGACGTCGTAAGAGGCCTCCAGCGCGGACAGCAGCTCCACCGTCGCCAGCGAGTCCAGGCCGAAATCCCGCAGCGGGGTGTCGGCGGCCAGTTCCTCGTCGGCGGGCAGATATGGCAGATAGCGGCGTACGGATTCTTCGAATCGCTCATCCCACATGGCGATGACTTTACCGACGGCATCCTTTCCGGTCGATGAAAGCGAACCCCTATTCCCGGCCCTCGGAGGCGGACATGGAATTCCCGACAGAACAAACCCTTCCGGCCCGCTTCCAGCGCGGCCTGGCCCTGGCCCCGGAGCGGACGGCGCTGCGCCACGGAGACCAGGCCTGGACCTACCGGCAGCTGCATGAACGAGCTCTGATATGGGCCGGCGCGCTGGCGGCCGCGGAGGCGAAGGCGGTGGGCGTCCTGGCGGCCAAGGGCCCCGAGGCCTACACCGGGATCCTCGCCGCGCTCTACGCCGGCGCCACGGTGGTGCCCCTGCGCCCGGACTTCCCGGCCGCCCGGCTGGCCCAGATGGCCGAGGCCGCGCAGGCCGACGTCGTGATCGCCGACGCGGGCGCGCTGCCGGTCCTGGAACAGGTCTGCGGCGGTCAGGGCCGGGCGGCGCTCGTGGTCGGTCCGGACGACGCGGCGACCCCGGTCGACGGCCTGCCCTTCGCCACGCTGAAGGCGGACCCGGCCGCGGCCCTCGCCGAGCCACGGCCGGTGGCCGCCGAGGACTTGGCTTACATCCTGTTCACCTCTGGATCGACGGGCCGGCCCAAGGGGGTGCGGCTGACGCACCGAGGCTTCGCGCACTACTTCTCACTGCTGGACGCGCGCTACGACTTCGCCCCGACCGACGTCTTCTCCCAGGTCTTCGACCTGAACTTCGACTGCTCGGTGTTCGACCTCTTCTGTGCCTGGGGCGCGGGCGCGGAGTTCACGACCGTGCCGCCGCAGGCCTTCCGCGCGCTGCCGGAGTTCCTGGCTGAGCGCGGCGTGACCGTCTGGTTCTCCACCCCCAGCGCCATCGACCTGGTGCGCCGCACCGGCGGCCTGGCCCCCGGCGCCATGCCCGGACTGCGCTGGAGCTTCTTCGCCGGGGAGGCGCTCACGTGCCGGGACGTCGAGGACTGGCGCCGGGCCGCACCGGCGGCGACCGTGGAGAACCTGTACGGCCCGACCGAGCTCACGGTGACCGTCTCGGCCTACCGCTGGTCCGACACCCGGACGCCGCGCGTGGCGGTCAACGGCGTGGTCCCGATCGGCGCCGTGCACGCCGGCCACGACGTCCTCCTGCTCGACGCCGACGGCAACCCGGCCGCCGAGGAAGGAGAGCTCTGCATCGCCGGTCCCCAGATGACCACCGGGTACCTGGACCCCGCCGACGGCCCCGGCCGGTTCCTGGAACGCAATGGCCTGCGTTACTACCGCACCGGCGACCGCGCGCGCCGCATCGGCCCCGGCGGCGAGGCTGTTACTACGGGTACTGATCTGGCGTACCTGGGCCGCCTGGACTCCCAGATCCAGGTGCAGGGCTGGCGGATCGAGCCGGCCGAGGTCGAGCACGCGCTGCGGGCCTGCGGGGTCCAGGACGCCGTCGTCGTGGGCGCCCCGACGGACGGCGGCGTCGTGCTCGTGGCCTACTACACCGGCGAGCCGCATTCGGCGGTCGAGCTGGTCCGCGGGCTGCGCGAGCAACTGCCGATCGGTGCGATCCCGCGCCGGTTCACGCGGATCGAGCAGTTCCCGTTGTCGCCCAACCGGAAGGTGGACCGCGGGGCGCTCACCGCCCTGGCCGCCGCCGAGCGCGATCTCTGATCAGGAGACAAGCACAAGCCACCAACAAGCCCGGAGCACCAAGAAGCTCGGAGCACCAACAAGCCTGAAGCACCAACAAGCCTGAAGCACCAACAAGCCCGGAGCGCCGTGTCGACCCAAGGCCGACACCGTGCTCCGGGCTGTCCGCGCCCGTGCGATAGTCGCGACGTCAGGCCCGAAGCTGATCGCCGCGAACCGTCGCGACCCGTATCAGCGCCCTGCCGCGAGAGCGTCGAGCGCGGGCTCGCGCAGTGCCTTGCGCGTGGCGCCCCCGTTCGCCGCGAACGTCAGGACGATGACCGTGGCCACCACTCCCAGATAGATGGCGGGCCCGATGTGCGGCACCACCTTGTCCGCCCGGGCGATGCTGAACGGCACCACCGAGGCCAGCGCCGCCACGGTCCCGGCCAGCAGGCCGGTGATCACCGTGATCACGCTCTCCAGCCGGACCATCCGCCGGACCTGCCCCGGCGTGCTGCCGACCAGCCGCTGCTGGCCGAACTCGCGCCGGCGGTAGACCGTCGAGGTGACCGCGAGGTTGATCAGCACCACCGCGGCGAAGACCGCGATCGTGGCGACGATGACGAAGTTCAGCGTCTCCACGTTCTTCGTGTCCTGGGTCCGCACCTCCCGGCCGGAGGACACCGCGTCGTTCTCGATGACCTGCATGTACAGCGAGCCGGTGGCCATCCCGACGAACAGGATGATCGGCATCAGCACCCCGGCCATCCGGTTCGAGCGCTGCCGCATGTTCAGGTCGGCCAGGTAGCCCGGGGCCCCGCCGAAGCCCCGGATCAGGCCGCCGACCAGCAGCCGGACCAGGCGCAGCAGCAGCGGGGACAACAGTGCCAGGCCGATGGAGACGTGGATGCACGCCTCGCCGGCCAGCGACATCGTCAGGTATCCCTTGTGCTTGAGCGCGGTGGAGACCAGGACGCCGCAGTCGCTGCCGAGCAGCAGGAAGAAGATGCCGAAGGCGATCCGCTTCTTGCTCATCTTCGAGGTCTCGACCGCGCCGGCGACCAGGGCCTCCCGCGTGCTGACGGTGGCGGCCCGGCGGCCGGTGATGTAGGCGGCGACGGCGGCGGCCAGGAACGTGTCGCCCAGGCCGATGCTCAGCGCCATCGGCCCGAAGTGGTAGGCGATGCCGTGCGTCACCTGGTGGGTGGAGGCCAGGGTGGCGACCACGGCGCGCCCGGCGAAGAAGCCGGCGGGCAGCGCCAGGACCGCGCCCAGCAGCGCGACCACCGCGGTCTCGCCCATGATCATGCGGGTGATCTGGCCGGGGACCGCGCCGGCCGACTTCAGCAGGCCGATCTCGGTGCCGCGCTGGCGCACCACGAGGTTCAGGGTGGCCGCGATCCCGAAGGCCACGATCAGCACCCCCCAGCCGTCCACCACGAAGCACATCGTGGTCAGGGTCTTCTTGTCCTGCTTGGAGACCCCGGCGGCGGCGCCGGTGTCGAACAGCGAGGAGAAGGCCATGAGGATGCCGGCGCCGAGGAAGACGTTGATGAACGTCGCGGCGAAGGAGCCCTTGCGCGAGCGCAGCGAGCTCAGAGCGAGGCGGAACACTGGTCAGGACTCCGATCCGGCGTGACGGCGGGTGACTTCCTCGCCGAGGCGGGCCATCTCCTCGGCCACCGAGGCCGGGTTCGGGTGCGCCATCTCGTCCACGATCTGCCCGTCGACCAGGAAGAGCACCAGGTCGGCGTGCGAGGCGGCGATCGGGTCGTGGGTCACCATGATCACCGTCTGCCCGAACTCGCGCACGGCCTGGTCGAACAGGTTCAGCACCTCGCCGGCCCGGTGGGTGTCCAGCGCGCCGGTCGGCTCGTCGGCGAACAGGATCTTGGGGTTGGCGACCAGCGCCCGGGCGATCGCCACCCGCTGCTGCTCACCGCCGGACAGCTGGGCCGGCCGGTGGCCGAGCCGGCCGGACAGGCCCACCCGCGAGACCACGGCGGCCATCCGGGCCTTGTCCACGCGCTTGCCCTCCAGCCGCGCCGGCAGGGTGATGTTCTGCTGCACCGTGAGGGAGGGCAGCAGATTGAACTGCTGGAACACGAAGCCGATCCGGCCGCGGCGGAACTTGGTCAGCTCGGTCTCGTCGCCGAACGCCATCGGCTGCCCGGCGATGCTCACCTGGCCGCTGGTCGGCTGGTCCAGCCCGGAGGCGCACTGCAGCAGCGTGCTCTTGCCCGAGCCCGAGGGGCCCATGATCGCGGTGAACGTGCCCGCGGCCAGGGACAGGTTCACGTTCTTCAAAGCGGTGACCGGCACTCCGGTCTTGTCGTAGACCTTGCTCACCGAGACCAGCCGGAGCACGTCGTCCTGCCGGACCTGGGTGTTTCCTCGAATCATTTTCTGCTCTCTCCTCCTGGCGATGCCCTTCCTGCCATATGAGGATCCTGCGGAGCCCGCCGGGAGTCAGGGGTGGAAACACCCCGGCGATGGTAGGCATAACTCCACCATTTCGGACTGGATCGGTGACCGAAGGGTCGGCGACCTGCACGACAGGGCCCTGATCCGCGGTCCGGCCGCCGGCGGCGTGAGCCGGCGGTGATCTGCCGGCAACAAGCGTGTGCTCCGTGCCGACACCCCTGGTGGAGGCGGGATTCGATAGGGGTTGAAGGGCCCGGGCCCGGCTGCGACATTCGAGACACTATGACGACGACCACTCAGACGACGAGTACTCAGACGACGAACGCTCAGTCGGCGAACGCTCAGTCGGCGAACGCTCAGAGCCAGGGCCAGAGCCAGAGCCAGGGCCAGAACCGGGCCCGCGCCGCCACCGGCGACTGGATCCGCCGCTTCCAGCCCGCCGAGGACGCCGCCGTGCGCCTGCTGTGCCTGCCGCACGCCGGCGGCGCCGCGACGTACTACTTCCCCGTCGCCAGGGCGCTGGCCCCCGAGGTCGACGTGCTGGCCGTGCAGTACCCGGGCCGGCAGGACCGGCGCACCGAACCGGTGATCGACGACATCCGCGCCCTGGCCGACCTGGTCACCGCCGAGCTGCTGCCGTGGTGCGACCGGCCGGTGGCGCTGTTCGGCCACAGCATGGGCGCCATGGTCGGCTACGAAGTGGCCCGGCGCCTGGAGGCCCAGGGCATCACGCCGCTCGGGCTGTTCGCCTCCGGCCGGCGGGCCCCCTCCACCGTGCGCGAGGAATCGGTGCACCGCCGCGACGACCAGGGCATCATCAAGGCCCTGAAGGAGCTCAGCGGCACCGGGGACGAGGTCCTCGAGGACGAGGACCTGCTGCCCATGGTCATCACCGCGGTGCGCGGGGACTACAAGGCGGTGGAGACCTACCAGGCCGACGACGGCCCGGTGCTCGGCTGCCCGATCCACGTGCTCACCGGCGACAGCGACGACATGACCACCGCGGAGGAGGCCCAGGCCTGGGAGCGGCACACCACGGGGGAGTGCCGTGTCGAGCAGTTCCCCGGCGGTCACTTCTTCCTCAGCGAGCAGGCGCCCAGCGTGATCGCGTCGGTGCGCGCCGGGCTGCGCGCGTGGGCGGCCGGGGCGCAGCACCCCTAGAAGGCACCGGGGGCCCGCACCCCGCCGACCGCCGAGGCGACGACGGCGGCTCGCGGGGCTGCGTGCGGACCACCGCGGACCCCTAGCCCGACGACGAGTCGGCCCGGCCCGAGCGGCCGGGCCGACTTTTCCGTGTTCACTGCTGCCTTCCGCGTCATTCCCGCGGCATTTCCGTAGAGGTTTTCCCGCGCCGCGCCGTTCCCGGCGGCGCGCCTGTTCTCAGGGGCCTGCCAGGGCCTTCTAGGGGTGGGGGCAGGCCTGTGAGCACTCCTAATGTGAGGCGCGTGCACCGCCTATGGCCGATCCGTGACTGAAGGGTGAGGGCAATATGGAAAAGCCCGAAGACAAACTGCTCTCCGCCCTTCGGGTCTCGTTGAAGGAGACCGAGCGTCTGCGCGAGCAGAACCGCAAACTGACCGACAGCGCGCGAGAGCCGATCGCGATCATCGGGATGGCCTGCCGCTTCCCCGGCGAGGCGGGCACGCCTGAGCAGCTGTGGGACCTGGTGGCCGGCGGCGTCGACGCGGTCGGCCCGTTCCCCGCCGACCGCGGCTGGGACCTGGAGGTGTTCTACGACCCGACCGGCGAGCGGCCCGGGACCAGCTACGTCGACGAGGGCGGCTTCCTGCACGACTCGCCGGACTTCGACGCCGCCTTCTTCGGCATCAGCCCGCGCGAGGCGCTGCTGATCGACCCGCAGCAGCGGCTGCTGCTGGACACCTCCTGGGAGGCGTTCGAGCGGGCCGGGATCCAGCCGCAGTCGGTCAAGGGCAGCCAGGTCGGAGTCTTCGCCGGCGTGATGTACCACGACTACCCGGGCGGCTTCGGCTCCTCCGGCGTGGTCTCCGGCCGGGTGGCGTACCACTTCGGCCTGGAGGGCCCGGCCGTGACGGTGGACACCGCCTGCTCCTCCTCCCTGGTCACCCTGCACATGGCCGCGCAGTCGCTGCGGGCCGGCGAGTGCTCGCTGGCCCTGGCCGGCGGCGTCAGCGTGATGTCGACGCCGCGCATCTTCGTGGAGTTCAGCGCCGGCCGCGGCATGGCCGCCGACGGCCGCTGCCACGCCTTCGCCCAGTCCGCCGACGGCACCGGCTGGTCCGAAGGCGCCGGCATGCTGCTGCTGGAGCGCCTGTCCGACGCCCGCCGCAACGGCCACCCGGTGTGGGCGGTCGTCCGCGGCACCGCGGTGAACCAGGACGGCGCCTCCAACGGCATGACCGCCCCCAACGGCCCGGCCCAGCAACGGGTGATCCGCGCCGCCCTGGCCAACGCCCGCCTGTCCGCCGACCAGGTCGACGCCCTGGAGGCGCACGGCACCGCCACCACCCTCGGCGACCCGATCGAGGCCCAGGCGCTGATGGCGGTCTACGGCCAGGACCGCCCTGAGGACCGGCCGCTGTGGCTGGGTTCGGTGAAGTCGAACCTCGGACACACCCAGGCCGCCGCGGGGGTGGCCGGGGTGATCAAGATGGTGATGGCCCTGCGGAACGGGGTGCTGCCGCAGACCCTGCACGTGGACGAGCCGACCCGGCACGTGGACTGGACCGCGGGGAACGTCAGGCTGCTGACGGAGCGGCGCGAATGGCCGCAGACCGGGCGGCCCCGGCGCGCGGCGGTGTCGGCCTTCGGGCTGAGCGGGACGAACTCGCATGTGATTCTGGAGCAGTTCGAGGAGGAGGCGGCCGAAGCCATTTCTGGTGATGGCGCCCACCTTGCGACTGCCAGGGCCGTGACCGCGTGGCCGGTCTCGGGCCGCACCCCGGCAGCCCTGGCCGCCCAATCCGAGCAGCTCCTGGCTTGGGCCGAAGCGAACCCGGGCGCCGAACCTGCCGACACCGGCCGGGCCCTGGCGCTCACCCGTACCCAGTTCGAGCAGCGTGCGGTGGTGGTCGGTGCGGGGCGCGAGGAGCTACTCGCCGGCCTGTCCTCGCTGGTCGCCGGCGAGCCGACTCGGGGTGTGGTGACCGGGGCCGGCGGTGGCGGCCGCGTGGCGTTCCTGTTCGCCGGCCAGGGTTCGCAGCGGCTCGGCATGGGCGCCGAGCTCTACCAGGCCTTCCCGGTGTTCGCCGCCGCGCTCGACGAGGTCTGCGCGCGCTTCGAGTACCCCCTCAAAGACATCATGTGGTCCAAGCCGGAGCTGCTGGATCAGACCACTTACACCCAGTGCGCGCTGTTCGCCTTCGAGGTCGCGCTGTTCCGCCTCTTCGAGTCCTGGGGCGTGCACCCGGAATACCTCGCCGGCCACTCGATCGGCGAGCTCGCCGCCGCCTACGTCGCCGGCGTCTGGTCGCTGGACGACGCCTGCACCCTCGTCGCCGCACGCGGCCGCCTCATGCAGGCCCTGCCGGCTGGCGGTGCGATGGTCTCGATCGCCGCGACCGAGGACGAGGTGCGCGCCGCGCTGGTGCCGGGTGTCGACATCGCCGCGATCAACGGACCGTCCTCGGTAGTGGTCTCCGGCGAGGCGGAGGCGGTGGCGAAGGTCGCCGCGGGCTTCTCGCGCACCAAGCAGCTGGCCGTCTCGCACGCCTTCCACTCCGTACTGATGGACCCGATGCTGGCCGAGTTCCGCAAGGTCGCCGAGAGCCTGACCTACACCGTCCCGCAGATCCTGCTCGTCTCGAACGTCACCGGCAAGCTCGCCGAGAAGGAGCTGTGCGACCCCGAGTACTGGGTCGGGCATGTGCGGCAGTCCGTGCGCTTCGCCGACGGCATCAGCTCCCTGGTATCCAGCAACGTCACCCGCTTCGTGGAGATCGGCCCGCAGGCGACCCTGACCGGACTCCTCGACCTCGACGGCGCCACCGCGCTGGCGGCGCTGCGCAAGGACCAGCCCGAGGAGCGCGCGATCGTCACCGCGCTGGCCACCCTGCACGCCCAAGGCATCGCAGTGGACTGGCACGCCTTCTACGGCGAGCCCGCCGCGCGCATCGACCTGCCCACGTACCCCTTCCAGCGCCAGCGTTTCTGGCTGGAGGCCTCCTCCTCGGACGGCGACCCGGGCTCCCTGGGCCTGGAACCGGTCGACCACCCGCTGCTCGGCGCGGCGACCGTCCTGGCCGACTCCGAGGGCGTCGTGCTCTCCGGCCGGCTCTCCGTCGCCACCCACCCCTGGCTCGCCGACCACCGCGTCGGCGGTCGGACGCTGCTGCCCGGCACGGCCTTCGTCGAGCTGGCGGTCCGGGCCGGCGACCGCGCCGAATGCCCCGCTGTCAGGGAACTGACGCTGCGGGCCCCGCTGGTCCTGCCGGAGCGCGGCGGCGTGCTGATCCAGGTGATCGTCGGAGCGCCGGAGGACGACGGCGCGCGCCAGGTGGCCGTCTACTCCCGCCCGGACGGACCGCCGACCGAGGACGCGTGGACGCTGCACGCCGAAGGCGTCCTGGCCGAAGGCGCCGACGAGTCGGTGTCCGACTCCGATTTCGCAGCCTGGCCCCCACCCGGCGCGCGCCCCGTGGACCTGGACGGCATGTACGAGGACATGGCTGCCGCCGGCGGCCTGGTCTACGGCCCGGTGTTCCAGGGCCTGCGCGCCGCCTGGCGCCGCGGCGACGAGGTCTTCGCCGAGGCAGCGCTGCCCGAGCACGTCCGGCACCACGCGGAGAGCTTCGGCCTGCACCCGGCAGTGTTCGACGCGGTGCTCCACGCGATCGGCCTGCTCGGCGAGGACGCCCCGGAGCCCTCCGAGGGCTCGGCCGCCCTGCCCTACATGTGGTCCGATGTGGAGCTGCACGCCGCCGGCGCGCCGGCCGTCCGCGTAAAGATCACGCGCACTGGCACTGGCACTGACACCGACGGCGCCAAGACCGTCACCCTGAAGATCGCCGACGCGGACGGCCACCCGGTCGCCTCGGTCGGATCGCTGATGCTCCGAATCTTCTCCGGCGCCGACACCGAAACCGCAGGCGCGGCCAAGGCGGGCAGCGACCTGCTCTACCGCGTCGAATGGTCCCGGCACGCCGCGCCGATCCAGTCGCAGACCACTGACACCGTCGCGATGCTCGACGCGATCGCACCTGAGGGCGACGGCCCGGTCCCCGCGATCCTCGTGCTGCCGGTCGAAGGCGGCCCGGACGCGGCCGCCGCCCGGACGGCGACGCACCGCGTGCTGGCCGCCGTCCAGACCTGGCTCGCGCAGGACCGCTTCGAAGCCTCGCGCCTGGTGCTGGTCACCCATGGCGCGGTGGCGCTGGCGGGGGAGGAGCCGACCGACCTGGCCGGCGCCGCGGTCCACGGCATGATCCGTTCCGCCCAGGCGGAGCACCCGGGCCGGCTGTTCCTTATGGACGCCCCGACCGGGCAGGACGTGCTCGGCCTGCTGCCGGGAATCGTCGCGGCGGAGCTGGCCGAGACTGCCGTGCGCGACGAAGAGGTCTGGATCCCGCGCTTGGTGCGAGTGCGTCCCGCGCCCGGGTCCGAGGTGGAGCAGCTGCCCTGGGCCGCAGCCGCCGAGCACCCCGGCAGCGTCCTGATAACCGGCGGCACCGGCGCCCTCGGCAGCCTGGTGGCCCGCCATCTGGTCGAGCGCCACGGGATCCGCCGCCTGCTGCTCGTCAGCCGCAGCGGCACCCGGGCGGCGGGCGCGGCGGAGCTGTCCGCCCAGCTGATCGCGCTGGGTGCCGACGTGGAGATCGCCGCGTGCGACCTCGGTGACCTGAAGGCCGCACGCGCTCTGCTCGCCAAGCGGAAGATCGCCGCGGTGGTGCACACCGCCGGTGTCCTGGCCGACGGGATCCTGGCTTCGCAGACCCCTGAGCGTCTCGACGCTGTGTTGGCGGCCAAGGCCGACGCGGCGTGGAACCTGCACACGCTGACCGAGCGTCGCGACCTGTCCGCGTTCGTGCTCTTCTCCTCGGCGGCCGGCGTGCTCGGCGCCCCCGGACAGGCCAACTACGCCGCCGCCAACAGCTTCCTGGACGCCCTGGCCGAGCATCGCAAAGCCCTGGGACGTCCCGCGCAGTCGCTGGCCTGGGGCCAGTGGGCGCTGGCCGACAGCATGGGCGGCACCGGCAAGGGCGCGGCCAACGCCTTGTCCGCCGAGGAGGGCCTGGCCCTGCTCGACACCGCGGCCGCGCTGGACGACGCCGCGCTGGTGCCGATCCGGCTGGACCTCGCCGGCCTGAGCAAGGACCCTGACTCCTTCCCCGATCTGCTGCGGGGCCTGGTGCCCGCGGGCCGGCGTCGGGCGTCGGGCCGCCAGGCCGGCGCCGAGCCGCTGCGCGCCCGGCTGGCCGGCCGGTCCGCGGCCGAGCAGTTGGACGCGCTGGCCGAGATGGTCCGGACGCACGTCGCGGCGGTGCTCGGCTACGCCGGGGCCGACGAGGTCGACGCCGACCGGGTGTTCAAGGACCTCGGGTTCGACTCGCTGACCGCCGTCGAACTGCGCAACCGGCTGACCGCCGCGTGCGGCGTGCGGCTGCGCGTGACAGTGGTCTTCGACTATCCGACCGCGCGGGAGCTGGCCGGGCATCTGCACGCCGAGATCTTCGGCGCGGACGCGGCCGAACCGCAGGACGCGCTGCCGGTCGCCGCCGACGACGAGCCGATCGCGATCGTCGGCATGGCCTGCCGCTACCCCGGCGGCGTGGAGTCCCCCGATGACCTGTGGCAGTTGCTGACCGCCGGCGCCGACGGGGTCTCGGCGTTCCCGACCGACCGCGCCTGGGACATGGACTACTGGCACGAGCTGGTCGCCGCGACCGGCAAGCAGCCGCAGGGCGGATTCCTGCGCGACGCCACGGATTTCGACGCGCCGTTCTTCGGGATCAGCCCGAACGAGGCGCTGATGATGGACCCGCAGCAGCGCAAGTTCCTGGAAGTGTGCTGGGAGGCCTTGCAGGACGCGGGCCTGGACCCGCTGGCCCTCAAGGGCAGCCCGACCGGCGTCTTCGCCGGCGCGATGCAGTGCGACTACGACGCCGGCCCCTCGGCGATGCTGCCGGACAACCTCTTCTACCGGGGCACCGGAACGCTCGGCAGCGTGGTCTCGGGCCGCGTGTCCTATCTGCTGGGCCTGGAAGGGCCGGCTGTCTCGATCGACACCGCCTGCTCCTCCTCACTGGTGGCCCTGCACATGGCGGCCCAGGCGCTGCGCCGCGGCGACTGCTCGCTCGCGCTGGCCGGCGGCGTCACGCTGCTGGCCTCGCCGGAGGCCTTCGCGCTGTCCGACATCCAGGGCGGCTCCTCGCCCGACGGCCGCTGCAAGGCGTACTCCGACCAGGCCGACGGGGTCGGCTGGGCCGAGGGCGTGGGCGTGCTGGTCCTGGAGCGGCTGTCCGAGGCGAAGCGGCGCGGCCACGAAGTGCTCGCGGTGGTCCGCTCCACCGCGGTCAACCAGGACGGCGCCTCCAACGGTCTCACCGCGCCGAACGGCGTGGCCCAGGAACGGATGATCCGCCGCGCGCTGGCGCTGGCCGGCCTCGGTCCGGCCGACGTGGACGCGGTCGAGGGCCACGGCACCGGCACCTCGCTCGGCGACCCGATCGAGCTCGGCGCGCTGTTGGCGACCTACGGCCAGGACCGTCCGGCCGACCGGCCGCTGTGGCTGGGCTCGGTGAAGTCCAACATCGGCCACGCGCAGGCCGCCGCCGGCGTCGCCGGGGTGATCAAGATGGTGCTGGCGCTGCGCCACGGGCTGCTGCCGCAGTCGCGGTACGCGCAGACGCCGGCCAGCAGCGTGGACTGGTCCGCCGGGAACGTGAAGCTGCTGGCGGAGAACGTGCCCTGGGAGCAGAACGGTCATCCGCGCCGCGCCGGCATCTCAGCCTTCGGATACAGCGGGACCAACGCGCACGTCATCATCGAACAGGCTCCGGCCGACGAGTCGAAGACGACGGCCGACTCGCCCGAATCGCCTGAGCCGTCGACGCAGGCTACTGCGATACTCCCGACACCCCCGCTGCTGCTCTCGGCCCGCACCCAGCAGGCGCTGCCCGCGCAGGCCGAGCGGCTGGCCGCCTATCTGCTCGCGCATCCCGAGCTGGACCTGTCCGACGTCGGTCACGCGCTGGCGACATCGCGGTCGGCGCTGCCGTACCGCGCGGCCGTCGTCGGCACCGATCGGGACGAGACGCTGGCGGCGCTGGCCGCACTGGCTGAAGACCGCCAATCCGCCGCGGTGGTCCGGGGGTCCGTGCGCACCGGCCGCAAGACGGCGTTCCTGTTCCCCGGCCAGGGAATCCAGCGCGTCGGCATGGGTCGGGAACTGTACGCCGCCCTGCCCGCGTTCGCTCGCGCCTTCGACGAGGTGAGCGAGGCTTTCAAGCCGCATCTGGATCGGGACCTGCGCGACGTGGTATTCGCCGAGCCGGGTTCGGACGACGCGGCCATCATTGATCAGACCTCGTACACGCTCGCCTCGGTCTTCGCCCTGGAGACCGCGCTGTTCCGGCTGCTCGAGTCCTGGGGTCAGAAGCCTGACTACATCCTCGGGCACTCGGTCGGCGAGCTCGCCGCCGCGCACGCCGCCGGGGTGCTGCCGCTGGCCGACGCGGCGCGGCTGACCGCGCACCGCGGACTCCTGATGCAGGCCCTGACCGGCGGCGCCGCAGTCGCGATCGAGGCCACGGCTGAAGAGGTCGAGCCGATGATCGGCGACCGGGTCGGTATCGCCGTGGTGAACGGGCCGCGCTCGGTCGTGGTCTCCGGCGACGAGGCCCCGGTGCTGGAACTGGCCGAGCACTGGAGCGCACTGGGCCGGCGCACGCGGCGGCTGGCGATCAACCAGGCGGTGCACTCGCCGCAGATGGATCCGATCCTGGACGAGCTGCGGGAGATCGCGGGCGGCCTGTCGTTCCAGAAGGCGCGCTTCGCCATGGTCTCCACCGTCACCGGGCAACTCGCCGCAGAGGGCGAACTCGGCGACCCCGAGTACTGGGTGGCCAACTGCCGGCAGACGGTCCGTTTCCTTGACGCGGTGCGCACGCTGGAGGCAGCGGGAGTGACCCGGTTCGTGGAGCTCGGCTCCGACGGCACACTCAGTGCTCTGACTCAGGGTTGTCTGAGCGAGGCCGGCGACGACACCGCGATGATTCCCTTGCTGGCCAAGGACAGGCCCGAGGTAGTCACGCTGCACCGGGCCGCCGGACGGCTGTACGCCGACGGCCTGGGCCTGGCCGCCACCGCGCTGGTCGGCTCTGTACTGGTCGCCGGCGGGCCCGCCAAGCGCGTGTCGTTGCCGCCCTACGCGTTCCAGCGCCGTCGCTACTGGCCCGACGTGGACCCCAAGGCCCTCAAGGGCGGCGGCGACCTGGCGGCCACCGGACTGGAGCCGGTGGAGCACCCGGTGCTCGGCACGGCCGTCGGGTTCGCCGACTCCGAAGGCATGGCCCTGATGGGCCGGCTCTCGCTGGGCACCCACCCGTGGCTCGCCGACCACCGCGTCGGCGGCGCGGTGCTGTTCCCCGGCGCGGGCTTCGTGGACCTGGTGATCCGCGCCGGTGACGAGGTCGGCTGCCGCCGCCTGGAGGACCTGGTCCTGGAGCAGCCGCTGATCCTGCCCGAGCGGGGCAAGGTGCAGATCCAGGTGGTGGTCGGCGCCCCCGACGAGGCCGGACGGCGGACGGTGGCCGTGTACTCGCGGGCCGACGCCGAGGACCCGTGGGCCCGGCACGCCGCCGGCACGCTGGCCGTCGACGCGCTTCAGGAGCAGCCGGAGGCACCGGACGAATGGCCGCCGGCCGGCGCCCAGGCCCTGGAGCTCGACGAGCTCTACCCGGGTCTGGCCGAAGCAGGGCTCGGATACGGTCCGCTGTTCCGCGGCCTGCGCGCGGCCTGGTCGCTCGGGCCGGAGGTCTACGCCGAGGTGAGCTTGGACCAGTCGCCGGGCGCGCAGGTGCTCGGTTTCGGCCTGCACCCGGCGGTCCTGGACGCCGCGCTGCACGCGATCGCGCTGTCCGGCGGCGAGGTGGCCTCGGGCCTGCCGTTCGCCTGGTCCGGGGTCGAGCTGTACGCGACCGGCGCGACCAAGGTGCGGGTGCGGGTGCGGCCGATCGACGGCGGCGCGGTGGCGATCGAGCTGGCCGACCAGGCCGGGGCGCCGGTCGCGGCGGTCGAGTCGCTGCTGTTGCGCGGCGGGACGGACCTCGGCGCATCGCCGGCGTCCGGGACGCACAAGGCGCTGTTCGGCGTGGACTGGCTGCCCGCCGCGCTCGCGAGTGTCGACGAGGCGTCGCCGGTGCGGATCGTCGAGCAGCCGAATCCAGGGATGGACGCAGCCTCGGTTCACGAGGCGACGCGCGCCGTGCTGGCGATACTCCAGAGCGAGGTGGCCTCCGCCGAGGGCGAGGACGCCGAGGACGTGCCCGCCGAAAGCACGCTGGTCTTCGTGACGCGCGGTGCCGTGGCGCTGCCCGGCGAGGACATCTCCGATCTCGCCGGAGCCGCTGTCTGGGGTCTGATCCGCTCGGCCCAGGCCGAGTACCCGGGGCGCTTCGTCGTCGTCGATGTGGATGAGGACCCTGCTTCGATCGCGATGGCGGTGGTGCTGGCCGGATCCGGTGAGCCGCAGGCCGTGGTCCGTTCCGGCAAGGCCTGCGTACCGCGCCTGATCCGGCCGCGCGCCGTGGCGGCGGCCGGCGAGCCCGCGAGCGTCTTCGGCGCCGAGGGCACCACGCTGGTCACCGGTGCGACCGGGACCATCGGCGCGCTGGTCGCCCGCCACCTGGTGACCGAGCACGGCGCGCACCGCCTACTGCTGGTGAGCCGCAGCGGCACACTGCCGGAGGAGGCCGCTGCGCTGACCGGCCTCGGCGCGCACGTCGAGGCCGCGGCCTGCGACCTCGCCGACGCCGACGCGGTGACCGCGCTGCTCGCCGGCATCCCGGCCGAACACCCGCTGACCGCGGTCGTGCATCTGGCCGGTGTGCTCGACGACGGAGCGATCCCGGCGCTGACCGGCGACCGGCTCGACGCGGTACTGCGCCCGAAGGTGGATGCCGCGCTGAACCTGCACCGGCTGACGCAGGATGCTGACTTGTCCGCCTTCGTGCTCTTCTCCTCGGCTTCCGGGCTGTTCGGCAACCCGGGCCAGGGCAACTACGCGGCGGCGAACGCCTTCCTGGACGCGCTGGCCGCGCATCGCCGGGCTCAGGGTCTGGCCGCTCAGTCGCTGGCCTGGGGTCTGTGGGCGCAGACGCTCTCGACCGCGCAGCAGGCTCGGATGGCGCGTGCCGGGATGGGGGCGCTGTCGGCCGAGGAGGGGATGGAGCTTCTCGACGTCGCGGCATCGCGGCCGGAATCGCTCCTGGTGCCCGCTAAGCTTCTGCTTTCCTCGGGCTCCGGCAGTGCGGCTTCGACTACTGAGATACCGCATCTGCTGCGGGCGTTGGTGGCGCCGTCCCGGCGTTCGGCGGCGGCCGCCGCGGCGCCGGCGGACGCGGCCGGGCTACGGCGTCGGCTGCAGGCGATGCCCGCGGCGCGGCGCGCTGAGACGGTGCGCGAGCTGGTGTTGGACAGCGTCGCGCAGCTGCTGGGGTACCCCGGTGCCGAGTCGGTGGACCCGCACCGGCCGTTCCTGGAACTGGGCTTCGACTCGTTGACCGCGCTGGATCTGCGCAACCGGCTCAACGCGGTCACCGGGCTGCGGCTGCCTCCGACGGTCATCTTCGACCTGCCCGACTCCGAGGCGCTGGCGGCGCATCTGCTGGCCGAGCTCGACGACGGATCGGTTGCCGCTGACAGCACCGAGCAGGAGAGGACGCCTGACTCCGGCTCGGGCGACGCCGCCTCGGACGGGCTGCGCCAGCTGTTCGTCGAGGCGGTCCGGCTCGGCAAGACCCGCGAGGGGCTGGCCGTACTCGGCTCGGCGGCGAATCTGCGGCCCTCGTTCGGCTCGCTGGCGGACTACGGTCCGCCGCCGGCCGCGCTGGCGCTGGGCGGCGAAGCGGGGCTGCCGAGGCTGCTGTGCCTGTCCACGCCGGTGGCTATGGGCGGTGCGTATCAGTACGCGAGGATCGCGGCCCGGCTGCGCGAGGCGGCCCAGGTGTCGGTGCTGCCGATGCCCGGGTTCCTGCCGGACGAGGCGCTGCCCGCGTCGGCGGACGCGGTCGCCGAGGTGCTCGCGGCGGGCGTGCTGGCGGCCACGGACGGTGAACCGTACGCGCTGCTCGGCTACTCCTCCGCAGGGGTCTTCGCCTACGCGGTCGCGGCCAGGCTCGAAGCGGCCGGCCGGGGTCCGGCGACGGTGGTGCTGCTGGACACCTATCCGGTGGGCGGCGCGGCTGCCGGCGATGGTGATGGCGACGGAGACGCAGGCGGTGGCGGTGGCGGTGGCGGTGGCGGAGAAGAGGACCGGGCCAAGGTCGTGGTCGACATGGCTGCCGGGATGCTCCAGCAGGAGTCGGAGCAGGGAGCCCTGGACCGCACCAAGCTGACCGCGATGGCCCGGTACATGGAGTTGCTGCCGACCGTCCCGGTCGAGGGACTGCTCGCCTCGACGCTGTTGCTGCGGCCCGAGCGACGCTTCGCGATCGGCGGCGCGGCTCCCGGCGATGCCGCCGGCTCGGAGGGCTGGCGCACCAACTGGAGCCTGGCCGATCGGGTGCTGACCATCCCCGGCGACCACTTCAGCATCGTCGCGGACGACGCGCCGTCCACCGCGGAGTCGGTGGCCGCATGGCTCGTCGCGGAACTGGGGGGAGAGGGACAGTGACGGACAACGGCGAGGAAAAGCTTCTCAGCTATCTGAAACGCGCCACCACCGACCTCCGGGAGGCGCGCCGGCAGCTGCGCGATGTCGAGCAGCGTGCCACCGAGCCGCTGGCCATCGTCGGCATGGCGTGCCGCTACCCCGGCGGGGTGACCGAGCCGCGGGATCTGTGGCGCCTGGTCGCCGAGGGCACCGACGCGGTCGGGCCGTTCCCGGCCGACCGGGGCTGGGATCTGGAGCAGGTGTACGACCCCACCGGGGAGCGTCAGGGCACGAGCTATGTCAACGAGGGCGGGTTCCTCGACGGGGCCGGCGGCTTCGACGCCGAGTTCTTCGGGATCTCCCCGCGTGAGGCGCTGACCATGGATCCGCAGCAGCGGCTGCTGCTGGAGGTCAGCTGGGAGGCGCTGGAGCGGGCCGGGATCGTCCCCGCGACGCTCGTCGGCAGCGCCACCGGCGTCTTCGCCGGGCTGATGTACCACGACTATCCCGGCAGCACGTGCATCGGGAGCGTGGTCTCCGGCCGGGTCTCCTACACGCTGGGGCTGGAGGGCCCGTCGCTGTCGGTGGACACGGCGTGCTCGTCCTCGCTGGTCGGACTGCACCTGGCGGGGCAGGCACTACGCCGCGGGGAGTGCTCGCTGGCACTGGTCGGCGGAGTCGCCGTGATGGGCACGCCCGGAACGTTCGTCGACTTCAGCGAGCAGCGCGGCCTGTCCCCGGACGGACGGTGCAAGTCCTTCGCCGCGGCGGCTGACGGAACCGCGTGGGCCGAGGGCGCCGGCGTACTGGTCGTCGAGCGGCTGTCGGACGCGGTGCGCAACGGCCGCCGCATCCTGGCACTCGTCCGCGGCACCGCGGTGAACCAGGACGGCGCCTCCAGCGGCCTGACCGCCCCCAACGGCCCGGCCCAGCAGCGGGTGATCCGCGCCGCCCTGGCCGCCGCCGAGCTGACCGCGGCCGACGTCGACGCGGTCGAGGGCCACGGCACCGGCACAACGCTCGGCGACCCGATCGAGGCCCAGGCGCTGCTGGAGACGTACGGCGGCGACCGGCCGGCGGACCGGCCGCTGTGGCTGGGGTCGCTGAAGTCGAACTTCGGGCACGCACAGTCCGCCGCCGGCGTGGCCGGGATCATCAAGATGGTGCTGGCCATGCAGCATGGGCAGCTGCCCCGCACGCTGCACGTCGACGCGCCCTCGCCGCACGTGGACTGGACGGCCGGCGCGGTGCGGCTGCTCACCGAGGCGGTGGCGTGGCCGGCGGGGGAGCGGGTGCGGCGGGCTGGGGTGTCTTCGTTCGGGATCAGTGGGACGAATGCGCATGTGATCATTGAGGAGGCCGGGGAGTACGCCACCACACCTGCTTCTGAAAATGAGCGGGGAGTAGCGGTAACCGCCTGGCCGGTGTCCGGTCGTTCTCCGGCGGCGTTGAATGAGCAGGTTGAGCGGCTGCTGGCTTGGGCTGAGGGCACCCCGGAGCTCGATCCGGTTGCCGTCGGTCGGGCGTTGGCGTTGTCCCGCACGCATTTCGAGCATCGCGCGGTGGTGGTCGGTGCCGGTCGCGATGAGCTGTTGTCGGCTCCGGTGCTGACTGGTGTTGCCACTGGCGGCAAGACCGCGTTTTTGTTCTCGGGTCAGGGTTCGCAGAAGCTTGGCATGGGAGCCGAGCTTTATAAGGCGTTCCCGGTGTTCGCCTCGGCGCTCGACGAGGTGTGCGCGGGTTTCGACCATCCCCTCAAAGACGTCATGTGGTCAGAGCCCGAGCTCCTGAATCAGACTGCGTTCACCCAGTGCGCGCTGTTCGCCTTCGAGGTGGCGCTGTTCCGGCTGTTCGAGTCCTGGGGCGTGCGTCCGGACTTCCTTGCCGGGCACTCGATCGGCGAGCTCGCTGCCGCGTATGTCGCCGGCGTGTGGTCGCTGGAGGACGCCTGCACCCTCGTCGAAGCGCGGGGCCGGCTGATGCAGGCACTGCCGGGCGGCGGTGCGATGGTGTCGATCGCGGCGACGGAAGCCGAGGTCCAGGCCGCGCTGGTGCCGGGTGTGGATATCGCTGCGGTCAATGGCCTGGCGTCGGTTGTGGTGTCGGGTGAGGCGGAGGCGGTGGCGAAGGTCGCGGCCGGTTTTGCGCGCACCAAGCAGCTGAATGTCTCGCATGCTTTCCACTCGGCGCTGATGGATCCGATGCTGCCGGTGTTCCGCAAGGTCGCTGAGAGCTTGACCTACAATACTCCGCAGTTCAATCTGCCCGAGGAGCTCTGCGATCCGGAGTACTGGGTCAGCCATGTGCGGCAGCCGGTGCGGTTCGCCGATGATGTCAGCATTCTGGCAGCCAACGGCGTCACCCGCTTCGTCGAACTCGGCCCGCAGGCGACGCTCACCCCACTGGTCGACGTCGAGGACGCCGTCGCGATCGCCGCACTGCGTAAGGACCAGCCCGAGGAACGTGCGGTCGTCACTGCGTTGGCCAACTTGCACGCGCACGGCGCCGCAGTGGACTGGCACTCCTTCTATATAGACGCCGATTCCTCGCTGCCCGACCTCCCCACCTACGCCTTCCAGCACGAGAACTACTGGCTGATCCCTCCGACCGAGCACAGCGACCCGGCCTCCCTCGGCCTGGAGGCTGTCGAGCACCCGCTGCTCGGCGCGGTCACCTCGCTGGCCGGCACCGATGCGGTCGTGCTGTCCGGCCGGGTGTCGGCGGCGGCGCAGCCGTGGATCGCCGACCACGTGGTGCTCGACACGGTGCTGTTCCCGGGGACCGGCTTCGTCGAGCTCGCGATGCGGGCCGGCGTGGGGACGGGGTGCGAGACCGTCAGGGAGCTGATGCTGGAGGCTCCGCTGGTGGTGCCCGAGGGCGGTGCCGCGGTTCAGGTGAGTGTCGAGGGACCGGATGCCGACGGCCGGCGGTCGTTCGGCATCCATTCCCGCGACGGTGACGGTGCGTGGACTCGGCATGCCACCGGCATTCTGGATTCCGAGCCTGCCGAGCCTGCCGAGCCTGCCGAGCCTGCCGGGGCTGCCGCGTCCGGGCCGGATCTGGTGCGGTGGCCGCCGCCCGGTGCCGTGCCGATCGAGGTGGACGGCGGGTATGAGCGGCTGGCCGAGGCCGGGTACCGGTACGGTGCCGCGTTCCGCGGTCTGCGTGCCGCGTGGCGTGACGGCGACGATCTCTACGCCGAAGTCGCGCTTCCCGAGTCGGCGTTCGCCGATGCCGCCGCGTACGTCCTGCACCCGGCGCTGCTCGACGCGGCGCTGCACGTCCAGTTGCTGGCCGACGCTTCCGGTTCCTCTGATGTCGAGCCGCAGCCGGTGGTCCCGTTCGCGTGGAGCGGTGTCGCCATCGCGGCGCCCGGGGTCGGGGCGGTGCGGGTGCGCATCAGTCCGGTCGGTCCGGACACGGTGTCCGTGACGCTCGCGGACAGCTCCGGGTTGCCGGTCGCCACGGTTCAGGGCCTGGTGGCGCGTCCGATCGGCGCGGGACAACTCGAGCGTGGGGTCGGGGATCTGCTGTATCGGCTGGAGTGGGAGCCGGCCCCGGCTGGCGAGTCGGCAGGACCGGAAGCCAGGGTCCTGAGAGTCGCGGCCCAGGCCGGAAGCGATGTTCCGGAGGCTTTGCGCTCGGTATTGGCCGAGGTGCTTGAGGCTGTTCGGGACCACCTGGACGACGAGGGCCGGTTGGCGGTGGTCGCTGACAGCTCGTTGCCGATCGGGGCCGCTGTCTGGGGTCTGATTCGCGCCGCCGAGGCGGAGAACCCCGGCCGGTTTGTGGTGGTAGATGCCGACGCCGACACCGCCGACGCCGAATTGCTCGCCCTGGCCATGGCCACCGGCGAGCCCGAGGTCGCGATCCGTGGCGGCGAGGTGCTCATGCCTCGGCTGCGTCGTGCGCCGGAGGCGGTCGGCGAGCCGGTGCGCTGGGATCGGGACGGGACCGTGCTGATCACCGGTGGGACCGGGGGGCTGGGTGCGCTGCTGAGCCGCCATCTGGTCGCCGTGCACGGGGTTCGCAGGCTGCTGCTGACCAGCCGTCGCGGGATGCAGGCGGCTGGGGCGCGCGAGTTGTGTGCGGAGCTGGCCGAGTTCGGTGCGCACGTTGAGGTGGCGGCCTGCGACATCGGCGATCGTGATGCGGTCGCCGCGCTGCTGGCGGGGATTCCGGCCGGGCATCCGCTGATCGCGGTCGTGCACGCGGCGGGTGTGGTCGGCAGCGGTTTGGTGGAGACGCTGACGCCGGAGAGTCTCGACGCGGTGTTGCGGCCCAAGGCTGATGGTGCCTGGTACCTGCACGAGCTGACCGCCGGGCTGGACCTCGCGGCCTTCGTGCTCTTCTCCTCGGCGGCGGGCCTGGTGCTCGGCGCCGGGCAGGCCGACTACGCCGCGGCGAACGCGTTCCTTGACGGGCTGGCCGCGCATCGGCGAGCCGCTGGGCTGGCCGGATTGTCGCTGGCCTGGGGTGCCTGGTCGATGGACGGCGGCGGGATGGCGGGGGAGCTGGACGAGGCCGGCGCGCGTCGGTTGCGGCGTCTGGGGATGCCGCCGATCAGTGCCGCGGAGGGGTTGGCGCTGTTCGACGCCGCGCTGAGCAGTGTCGGCGCCAAGCCTGGCGATTCTGCCGATGCTCCAAGCACCGCCGCGCCGGGCCGCACTGCCGATGCTCCAAGCACCGCCGCACCGGGCCGCACTGCCGCTGGGTCGACCGCCGCCGGGCCGGGCCGTACTGCCGCTGGGCCGACCGCCGCAGCTGCCGCGCCGAGTGCCGCGGCCACGGCGCCGAGTGCCGCGTCCACCACCACCGCCCTCCTCGCCCCCCTCCGCCTCGACCTCACCGCCCTGCGAGCCCGCACCGACCAGCTCCCCGCGGTCCTCCGCGGCCTGGCCGGCGCACGCACCAGGACGCGTCCGGCCGAATCCGGCCGTAGCCTGCTGCGCAGCCTCGCCGCGCTGCCCGAGGCCGAGCGTGACGAGCACCTGCTGGCCGTCGTCACGGCGCGCGCCGCCGCCGTCCTCGGCCACGCCTCCGGCTCCGCCGTGCGGCCCGATCGGGCGTTCTCCGAGCTCGGGTTCGACTCGCTGACCGCGGTGGAGCTGCGCAACCAGCTCGGTGCGCTGGTCGGGCGCGCGCTGCCGGCGACCTTGGTGTTCGACCATCCGACGCCGGTCGCG
Source organism: Catenulispora sp. GP43 (assembly GCF_041260665.1). Classification (NCBI taxonomy): domain Bacteria; kingdom Bacillati; phylum Actinomycetota; class Actinomycetes; order Catenulisporales; family Catenulisporaceae; genus Catenulispora; species Catenulispora sp. GP43. The sequence goes on from NZ_JBGCCT010000006.1 coordinate 402,282, forward strand.
CTGGCCAAGTATCTGCGGGGGCTGATCGATCCGGCTGCGGAGGGCGGGGCCTCGCCGGTGCTGGCCGAGCTCGACCGGCTGGAGGCGCTGCTGGCCGACGCCGATCCGGACGATGCGGCCGGGCCCGGGCGCGCGGTCGTCGCCACCCGCCTGGAGAGCCTGCTGCGCCGTTGGCAGGACCGGGGCGCGGTCGCCGGCGAGGAGCCGGACAAGGACTGGGGACAGGCCACTGACGATGAGCTCTTCCAGGCGCTCGACCAGGAGTTGGGCGTCCAGTGAACGGGTCGGCTGCCGGTCAGCGTGGACAGAAGAGGCGGAGCATGGAAGACCGAAGCACGGAGCACCAGGACGCCGGCGAGAAGCTGCGTGACTACCTCAAGCGCGCGACCGCCGACCTGCAGCAGACCAGGCGGCGGCTGCGGGAGGTGGAGGCGGCCGCGGCCGAGCCGATCGCGATCGTCGGGATGGGCTGCCGCTATCCCGGCGGCGTCGCCGGGCCGCGGGACCTGTGGGATCTGGTGGTGCGCGGGGGTGACGCGATCGGTGGCTTCCCGGACGACCGCGGCTGGAACGCCGAGGCGCTGTACGATCCCGAGCCCGGCAAGGAGGGCAAGACCTACGTGCGCCAGGGCGGGTTCCTGCCCGGGGCCGGGGGTTTCGACGCCGAGTTCTTCGGCATCAGCCCCAACGAGGCCCGGCGCGCCGACCCGCAGCAGCGGATCCTGCTCGAAGTCTGCTGGGAGGCGATCGAGCGTGCCGGGCTGGACCCGGTCGCGCTGCACGGTAGCAACACCGGCGTCTACGCCGGCCTGATGTACCACGACTACCTCCAGGGCAGCCCCGGCGGCAGCCTGGTCTCCGGCCAGGTCGCGTACAGCCTCGGGCTGGAGGGTCCGGCCATCTCCCTGGACACCGCCTGTTCCTCCTCGCTGGTCGCCATCCACCTGGCCTGCCAGGCGCTGCGGCGCGGCGAGGTGGAGCTGGCGCTGGCCGGCGGGGTGACCGTGATGGGCACGCCGGAGATGTTCGTCGACTTCAGCCGGCAGCGCGGACTGGCGCCGGACGGACGGTGTAAGGCGTTCTCGGCCGACGCCGACGGCACGTCCTGGTCCGAGGGCGTCGGGGTCCTGGTGCTGGCCCGGCTCTCGGAGGCGCGCCGCCGGGGTCTGCGCGTGCACGCGGTCATCCGCGGCTCGGCGATGAACCAGGACGGCGCCAGCAACGGCATCACCGCGCCCAACGGCCCCTCGCAGGTCAGGGTGCTGAACGCGGCGCTGGCCGCGGCCGGCCTGACCCCGGCGGGGGTGGACGCCGTCGACGCGCACGGCACCGGCACCACGCTCGGCGACCCGATCGAGGCGCAGTCGCTGATCGAGGTCTACGGCCGCCGGGCCGGCGCCGAGCCGCTGCGGCTGGGCTCGGTCAAGTCCAACCTCGGGCACTCGCAGGCCGCCGCGGGCGTCGCCCAGGTGATCAAGATGGTGCTGGCGATGCAGCACGGCGTGCTGCCCAGGACGCTGCACCTGAGCGAGCCGACGCCGCACGTGGACTGGTCCGGCGGCACGGTGCGGCTGCTCGCGGAGAACGAGGACTGGCCGGTTGTGGACCGGCCACGCCGGGCTGCGGTGTCCTCGTTCGGGATCAGCGGGACGAACGCGCATGTGATTTTGGAGCAGGCCGAAGAGGCTGTAGGCGGCACCACGCCCGACCAACCGCATGATGCTTCGGCGAGCCCGGGCCCGAGCCCGAGCGCCAGCGCGAGCCCGAGCCCGATCTCCACCCCGATCCCGCTCGCGCTCGCCGCCAAGACCCCCGCGGCCCTGGCCAAGGCGGCCGGGCGTCTGGCCGGCCACCTGCGCACCCGTCCCGAGCTGGCGCTCGCCGACATCGGCCACTCGCTGGCCGTCAGCCGGTCCGCGTTCGAGCACCGGGCCGTGGTCGTCGGCCGCGACCGGGCGCACCTGCTGGAGTCGCTGGACGCGCTGGCCGCCGGACGCCCGCAGGACGGGACCGTCGTCGGGCAGGCGGACCTGGCCGGCAAAACAGTGTTCGTCTTCACCGGCCAGGGCTCGCAGTGGCCGGGGATGGCCGCCGATCTGCTGGACTGCTCGCCGGTCTTCGCGCGGCGCCTGCGGGAGTGCGACGAGGAGCTCGAGCCCCGGCTGGGCTGGTCGGTCGAGGCGGTGCTGCGCGGGGAGCCGGGCACGCCGTCGATGGATCTGCTCGAAGTGGCCAATCCGGTGCTGTGGGCGGTCCAGGTCTCGCTGGCGGCCCTGTGGCGGGCGCACGGCGTCGAGCCGGATGCCGTCGCCGGGCACTGCCAGGGCGAGGTCGCCGCGGCGACGGTCGCCGGGCTGCTGTCGCTGGCCGACGGGGCCCGGGCCGCGGTGTCGCTGGGGCGGGCGAACGGGCCCGGCCTGCCGGTCCGGCCCGAGCCGGCGCCGACCGCCGCGGATCGGGCGCTGCCGATGTACTCCACCGCGCTCGGCGGCCTGCTGGACTGGTCCGAGGGCGAAACAGAGTCCGGGCCGTGGCTCGCCGCGTTGGGGCGCGGCGCGGATCCGGCGCCGTTGGTCAAGGAGCTCGCCGAGCGGGGCTTCCGGTCCTTCGTCGAGGTCAGTCCGCATCCGGTGCTGGCCTCATGGCTGCGCGAGATCTGCGGCGAGCTGGACCACGACGCCGTGGTCGTCGGCACGCTGAGCAGGGGCGGCGGCCTGGCCCGGTTCGCGTGCTCGGCGGCTGAGGCGCACGTGCGTGGCCTCGGCCCGGACTGGACCTCGTTCTTCCCGGGCGGCCGGGTGGTCGACCTGCCGACGTATCCGTTCCAGCACAAGCATTTCTGGACGCAGCACCAGGCGCAGCCGCTCGCCGAGGCGCCGACGGGTTCCTGGCGCTACAAGGTGCGCTGGATGCCGGTGACCGAGTCGCCGGAGCCCGCTTTGTCAGGGCTCTGGCTGGTTGCCGGGGATGGCGGGGCCGACGCTGTGGTCGAGGCGCTGACCAAGCATGGCGCCGAGGTCGTTCGGCTCCCGGTGGGCGCCGACGCGGACCGGGCCGAGCTGAGTGCGACGATCACGCAGCTGCTCGGCGATGAGCAGCCTGCGGGAGTGCTCGCGCAGGTGGCCTTGAACGCGACGATCCCGGTGCTGCAAGCGGTACTGGACGCCGGGATCGGCGCGCCGTTCTGGTGCGTGACGCGGTCCGGGGTGGCTGTCGACGAGCACGAGGATGTCGATCCCGAGGCCGGTGCGTTGTGGGGTGCGGGTACGGTTCTCGGCCTTGATCTGCCGGGCGCCTGGGGCGGCATGGTGGATGTGCCGACGGACTTCGGCGCCGAGTCGGGTGATCTGCTGTGCGCGGTGCTTGCCGGGCTCGATGGTGAGGACCAGATCGCGATCCGTGGTGCGCGGGCCTACGCGCGGCGCCTGGTGCCGGATCAGATGGATCAAATGGATCCACTGGATCAGGGTACTGAGGAGTGGCGGCCGAGCGGGACGGTGCTGGTCACCGGCGGGACCGGCGCGATCGGTGCGGCGGTCGCCCGGCGGCTGGCGCGCTCCGGTGCCGAGCATCTGGTGCTGACCAGTCGGCGCGGACGTGATGCGCCCGGTGTCGCAGAGCTCGAAGCCGAGCTGTCGGCGCTCGGCACCGAGGTGATCATCGAGGCCTGCGATATCGCCGACGCTGATGAAGCCGCTGCGATGCTCGCGCGTTTGGCGCCCCAACCACCCCTGACCGCCGTCTTCCACGCCGCCGGCCAGTTCCCCGAGGCATCCTCGCCCCTGGACCTGACCGCCGAGGACTTCGCGAACGCCGTCCGTGCCAAGGTCGCAGGCGCCGACCACCTGGACCGCCTGCTCGCCGACCATCCACTGGAGGCCTTCGTCCTGTTCGCCTCCGGCGCGGCCGTCTGGGGCACCTCGGGCCGCGCCTCCTACGCGGCCGGCAACGCCTACCTCGACGCCCTGGCGCAGCGCCGCCGGGCGCGCGGAGCAGTTGCCACCTCGGTCGCGTGGGGTACCTGGGCCGGGGGCGGCATGGTCGACGCCGAGGCGGACGGCCACCTGCGGAGCATCGGCCTGGCCTCCATGGATCCCGGGCGGGCGCTCGACGAGCTGTGGCGGGCGCTGTCCCGTGACGAGAGCCACCTGGTCGTGGCGGACATCGACTGGGGCCGGTTCGCGCCGGTCTACGCCGCGGCCCGGACGAGGCCGCTGCTGCGCGACCTGCCCGCCGCCATCAGAGCCCTGACAGGAGTCGGCCCGGACGGCCTGGACGGTGCGGACGGTGCGGCTCCGGCTGCGCCGGCTGCCGGTCCGAGCCTGGCCGAGCGGCTGGCCGGCCTGTCCGGGCCGGAGCGCTCGCGGATCGTGCTGGGCGTGGTGCGCGACCAGGCGGCGCTGGTGCTCGGCCACGACGGGGCCGGGGCGGTCGAGCCCGGCCGCAGTTTCAAGGACCTCGGCTTCGACTCGGTGTCGGCGGTGGACTTCCGCAACCGGCTCGGGGCCGCCGCCGGGTGCCGGCTGCCGGCCACCGTCGTGTTCGACCACGCGAGCCCGCGCGCGTTGGCCGAGTTCCTGGAGGGCGAGCTGGCCGATCAGGGGCCCGGCGGGGTCGCGGCGGTGACCGCCGAGCTGGACCGGCTGGAGGCGCTGGCCGCCGGGCTCAGTCCCGAGCAGGCCGAGCGGGCCCGGCTCGGGCCCCGGCTGCAGGCGCTGGCCGCCCGGCTGGCCGGCGGCGACGCCGCCGGTGCCGCGCCCGGCACCGAACCCGCCGGCCCCGGCCTGGCGCGGGTGCTCGAATCCGCGACCGCGGAAGACATGTTCAACCTGCTGGACAGAGAGCTCGGATCGAGCGGAACGGCGAGGGTTTCAGATGGCTGAGGAAGCAAAGCTGCTCGACTACCTCAAGCGCGCCACGGCTGAGTTGCACGAGACGCGCAGCCGGCTGCGCGAGGTCGAGGCGGCGGACCGGGAGCCGGTCGCGATCGTCGCGATGAGCTGCCGGTATCCCGGGGACGTGCGCTCCCCGGAGGACCTGTGGCGTCTGGTGGCCGACGGGGCCGACGCGATCGGCCCGTTCCCGGCCGACCGGGGCTGGGACACCGGCGCGCTGTTCGACGCCGACCCGGACCGCCCCGGCACCAGCTACGTCAACGAAGGCGGCTTCTTCCACGGCGCCCCGGAGTTCGACGCCGCCCTGTTCGGGATCTCCCCGCGCGAGGCGCTGACCATGGACCCGCAGCAGCGGCTGGTGCTCGAACTGGCCTGGGAGGCCTTCGAGCGGGCCGGGCTGGCCCCGACCGGCCTGAGCGGGGAGCGCGTCGGCGTGTTCCTCGGCAGCGGCAGCCAGGACTACTACGAGGACCTGGCCCCCGGCGCGGTGGCCGCGGTCATCGACGACTACCTGAGCACCGGCAACGCCGCCTCGGTGATCTCCGGCCGGGTCGCCTACGCCTTCGGCCTGGAGGGCCCGGCGCTCACCGTGGACACCGCGTGCTCCTCCTCGCTGGTCGCGCTGCACCTGGCGGTGCAGGCGCTGCGCCGCCGGGAGTGCACGATGGCCCTGGCCGGCGGCGTCATGGTGATGTCGGCGCCGGGCCCGTTCGTCGCGTTCAGCAAGCAGCGCGGGCTCGCCCCGGACGGCCGCTGCAAGGCCTTCGCCGAGGGCGCCGACGGCACCGGCTGGTCCGAGGGCGCCGGCACCCTGCTGTTGGAACGCCTGTCCGACGCCCGGTGCAACGGCCACCAGGTGCTGGCCGTGATCCGCGGCAGCGCGGTCAACTCCGACGGCGCCTCCAACGGTCTGACCGCGCCCAACGGCCCCTCCCAGCAGCGGGTGATCCGCCAGGCGCTGGCCGACGCGGGGCTGGAGCCCGGCGAGGTCGACGCGGTCGAGGGCCACGGCACCGGCACCGTCCTCGGCGACCCGATCGAGGTCCAGGCGCTGCTGGCGACCTACGGCAAGGAGCGCGCCGACGGCCGTCCGCTGTGGCTGGGCTCGATCAAGTCCAACATCGGCCACGCGCAGGCCGCCGCCGGGGTCGGCGGCGTGATCAAGATGGTCGAGGCGATGCGCCACGGCGTGCTGCCGCAGACGCTGCACGCCGCCAAGCCCTCCGAGCGGGTCGACTGGTCCGCCGGGAATGTCAGGCTGCTGACGGCGCGGCGCGAGTGGCCCGAGACCGGCGCCCCGCGCCGCGCCGGCGTCTCCTCCTTCGGCGTGAGCGGCACCAACGCGCACCTGATCCTGGAGCTGCCCGAGCCGCTGCCGGCCGGCGCCCCGGCCGACGACGCCGAGGCCGACGTGGCCGAGCTGGTCAAGCAGGTCGGCCTGGTCTCGGCCGGGTGGCCGGCCGAGGCGCCGGTCCCGTGGCCGCTGGGCGGACACGGCGACCAGGCGCTGCGGGCCCAGGCCCAGCGGCTGCTGACGCACCTGGACGCCCGCGGTGCCGCCGCCCCTACCGCCGCCGACACCGCCGCCGACACCGCCGCCGACACCGCCGCCGACACCCTGGACATCGGCTACTCCCTGGCCACCGGCCGCGCGCCGCTGGACCGCCGCGCCGTGGTGTTCGCCGACCGCGAGCACGGCGGCCGCGCCGGCCTGGCCGCGCTGGCGCAGGGCTCCGGCGCCCCGGCCGACCCGGCGGTGGTGCAGGGTGTGGCCGACACCGGGCTGACCGCCTTCCTGTTCTCCGGCCAGGGCGCCCAGCACCCCGGCATGGGCAAGGAACTGTACGAGGCCTACCCGGTCTTCGCCCAGGCCTTCGACGAGGTCTGCGACGCCTTCGACCTCGACCAGCCGCTGCGCGACGTGGTCTTCGGCAAGCCCCGGCTGCTGAACCAGACCCGGTACACCCAGCCCGCGCTGTTCGCCGTCGAAGTCGCGCTCTTCCGCCTGACCGCCTCCTGGGGCCTGGTCCCGGATCTGCTGCTGGGCAACTCGATCGGCGAGATCGCGGCGGCGTACGCGGCCGGCGTGCTGTCGCTGGCCGACGCCTGCACCCTGGTCACCGCGCGCGGCGCGCTGATGCAGGCGCTGCCCGCCGGCGGCGCGATGGTCGCCGTCCAGGCCACCGAAGAGGAAGTCAGGGCCCTGCTGATCGACGGCGTGGACATCGCCGCGGTCAACGGCCCCCGCTCGGTGGTGCTCTCCGGCGACGAGGACGCGGCCCTGAAGATCGCCGCGCACTTCGGGGAGCAGGGCCGCAAGACCACCCGGCTCCAGGTCTCGCACGCGTTCCACTCCTCGCGGATGGACCCGATGCTGGCCGAGTTCGCCGAGGTCGCCGCCGGGCTCACCTACCACGCGCCGGAAATCGCCCTGGTCTCGGGACTGACCGGGCAGATCGCCACCGCCGAGGAGCTGGCCGACCCGGACTACTGGGTGCGGCACGTGCGCCAGACCGTGCGCTTCCACGACGGCGTCCAGCGGCTCGCGGCCGAGGGCGTGAGCCGGTACGCCGAGATCGGGCCCGACAGTGTCCTGATCGCGCCGGCCGAGGAAGCCCTGGCCGACGCGGCGCAGGCCGCCACGTTCGCCCCGCTGCTGCGCAAGCGCCGCGGCGAGCCGGCCACGCTGATGACGGCGCTGGCCCGGCTCTACGTCAGCGGCGCCGCCCTGGACTGGACGGCGGTCTTCGCCGGCAGCGGCGCGCGCCGCGTCGACCTGCCGACCTACGCCTTCCAGCGCCGCCGCTACTGGCTCGACGCCCGGGGCCGCGCCGACGGCTCGGCCACGGTGGCCGCGGCCGGGCTCGCTGCTGCCGGCTATGGAGGAGGCGAGCACCCGCTGCTGGGTGCCGCTGTCACCCTGGCCGACACCGACGGCGCGGTGATGACCGGGCGCCTGGCCGCCGAGGCCCAGCCCTGGCTCGCCGACCACGTGCTCGGCGGCACGGTGACCGTGCCGGGCACCGCGTTCGTGGAACTGGTGGTGCGGGCCGGCGACTTCGTGGGCTGCGGCCGGATCGAGGAGCTGACCCTGAGCAGCCCGCTGGTGCTGCCGGCGGGCTCCATGTCGACACAGTCCGGGGTCCAGGTCCAGGTCGCGGTGCAATCCCCGGACGCCGCCGGGCGCCGCACCCTGACCGTGTATTCCAGGCCTGAGGAAGACGGCCCGGGCTCGGACTGGACCCTGCACGCCACCGGCACGCTCGCCCCGGCGCTGGACGCCCCGAGGTCCCGGACGGCGACCTGGCCGCCGAGCGCGGCGCGGCCGGTGACGCTGGACGGGCTCTACGAGGCCTTCGCCGAATCAGGGATCGACTACGGACCGGCCTTCCGCACGCTCAGCGCGGTCTGGCAGCAGGACGAGGAGATCTTCGCCGAGGTGCGGCTGCCCGAGAGCGAGGCGCAGCGGGCCGGAGCCTTCGGGTTGCACCCGGCGGCGCTCGACGCCGCGACCCACGCGCTGCGCGCGGTCGGGATCGCGAAGGACGCCGCGAACGCCGTGAACGGCGTGAACGGCGCCGGCGGCGAGGACGAGGGGCGCATGCCCTTCTCCTGGTCCGGCGTGCAGCTGTACGCCACCGGCGCCTCGGTGCTGCGCGTGCGCTTCACCCCGTCCGGTGCCGACGCGTTCACCGTCGAGGTGACGGACCCGGCCGGCGACCTGGTGGCCTCGGTGGACTCGGTCGCGTTCCGGCCGATCGTGCTGCCGAGTGCCACGGCGGTCGCGCCCTTGTACCGGCTCCACTGGCGGCCCCTGCCGGCCGCGGCCGCGCAGCCGGGTTCGACCGCGCGCTACGAGCTCTTCCACAGCACTCCCGGAACCGACGCCGAGAGCGTGCGCACGGCCACCGCGCACGCGTTGCGCACCGTCCAGGAGGCGCTGGCCGAGGACTCCGCCGACAGCCCGGTCGTCGTGGTCGTCACCCGCGGCGCGATGTCCGCCGACGGTGTGGACGTCGCCGACCTGGCGGGCGCCGCGGTGTGGGGCCTGGTCCGCTCGGCACAGGCCGAGCATCCCGGGCGGTTCGTGCTGCTGGATGTGGATCAGGACGCTGACTCTGATGCCGACCTGAACGCCGTGCTGCCCGCGCTGCTGGTCGCCGGGGAGCCGCAGGCGGTGCTGCGCGGCGGTGTCGTCCGGGTGGCCCGGCTGGCGCGGCTGTCCAAGCCGGGGGAGCAGGCGGCCCCGGCGTTCGACCCCGAGGGCACGGTCCTGATCACCGGCGCCTCCGGTGCGCTCGGCCACCTTCTGGCCCGCCACCTGGCCTACGAGCGCGATGTCAGGCATCTGATGCTGCTGAGCCGCGGCGGCGCGGAGGCGGTGGCCGACCTGGCCGCCGAGCTGTCCGATGCCGGTGTCGCGGTCCAGGCGCTCGCCTGCGACGTCGCAGACCACGACGATCTGGCCGCGGCGCTGGCCGCCGTGCCGTCCGCGCACCCGCTCACCGCCATCGTGCACACCGCCGGTGTCCTCGACGACGGCGTGGTCACGGCTCTGACCCCGGAGCGGGTCGCGACCGTGCTGCGCCCGAAGGTGGACGGCGCGCTCAACCTGCACGCGCTGACTCAGAACACTGACCTGGCGGCGTTCGTGCTGTACTCGTCGGTGTCCGGCGTGCTCGGCGCGCCCGGGCAGGCGAACTACGCGGCGGCCAACAGCTTCCTGGACTCCTTCGCCGCGCACCTGCGATCCCACGGACGGCCGGCGACCTCGTTGGCATGGGGCCAGTGGGAGCAGGCCGACGGCATGGCCGGCACCGCGCGGACCGTCGGCACCTCGGCCCTGAGCCCGCTGTCCGCCGAGCAGGGGCTGGCCTTGTTCGACGCGGCACTGGTCGCTGGTCAGGCAAATCTGGCCCCGATCAAGCCCGACTTCGCCGTCCTGCGCCGCCGCGACGCCGCGCTTCCGTTCCCGTTGTACGACCTGGCCGGACGCGAGCGCCTGCGCACCGCGGCCGGTGAAGGCGGCGGCGCGGGTCAGGACTCTGTCAGCGCGTTCCGCCGGACCCTGGAGGCGCTGCCCGAGGCCGACCGTCCGGCCGCGGCCCTGGAGCTCATCCGGAGCCACGCCGCCGCGGTGCTCGGATACGGCTCGGCGGCCGAGATCGAGCCCGGCGTGCAGTTCCAGCAGCTCGGCTTCGACTCGCTGACCGCCGTCGAGCTGCGCAACAACCTGAACGCGGCCACCGGGCTGCGGCTGCCGGCCACGCTGGTCTTCGACTACCCGACGCCCGCGGCGCTGGCCGAGCATCTGCTGAGCGCGGCCTCCGGTGCCATCGCCACGGTCGCCGTGCGCCAGCACCACGACGACGAGCCGATCGCGATCGTCGGCATGGCCTGCCGGCTGCCCGGCGGCGTCGGCTCCCCGGCCGACCTGTGGCGCCTGGTCGCCGACGGGGTGGACGGCATCGGTGCCTTCCCTGCCGACCGTGGTTGGGACCTGGCCGCGCTGTACGACCCTGCGGGCCGCCGGCCCGGGACCACGTCGGTGAACGAGGGCGGGTTCCTCTACGACGCCGGCGACTTCGACCCGGTCTTCTTCGGCGTCTCGCCCAAGGAGGCGGCGCTGATCGACCCGCAGCAGCGGCTGCTGCTGGAGGCCTCGTGGGAGGCGCTTGAGCGCGCGGGCATCGACCCGGCCTCGCTCAAGGGCAGCGCGACCGGCGTCTACGCCGGCGTGCAGTTCCACGACTACGTCGGCAGCAACAGCACCGGCTCGATCGTCACCGGCCGCGTCGCCTACAGCCTGGGGCTGGAGGGGCCGGCGGTCAGCGTCGACACGGCCTGCTCCTCCTCGCTGGTCGCGCTGCACTGGGCCGCGCAGGCGCTGCGCGGCGGCGAGTGCTCGCTGGCGCTGGCCGGCGGCGTCACGGTGATGGCGACCCCGGAGACCTTCGTGGAGTTCAGCCGGCAGGGCGGCCTGGCCGCCGACGGCCGGTGCAAGGCGTTCTCCGCGGACGCCGACGGCACGGCCTGGGCCGAGGGCGTGGGCATGCTCGTGCTCGAACGCCTCGCCGACGCCCGCCGACTCGGCCACCCGGTGCTGGCGCTGGTCCGCGGTTCGGCGGTGAACCAGGACGGCATGTCCAACGGCCTGACCGCGCCCAACGGTCCCTCGCAGCAGCGGGTGATCCGCCAGGCGCTGGCCAACGCCGGCCTGTCCGCCGCCGACGTGGACGCCGTCGAGGCGCACGGCACCGGCACCCGGCTCGGCGACCCGATCGAGGCCCAGGCGCTGCTGGCGACCTACGGCGCGGAACTGCCGCCCGAGCGGCCGCTGCGGGTCGGCTCGGTGAAGTCGAACATCGGCCACGCACAGGCCGCCGCCGGTGCCGCCGCGGTGATCAAGATGGTGCTGGCGCTGCGCAACGAGGAACTGCCGCGCACGTTGCACGTGTCGGAGCCCTCGCCGGAGGTCGACTGGTCCGCGGGGAACATCAGCCTGCTGACCGAGTCGGTCGCGTGGCCGCGCAACGGCCGCGTGCGCCGTGCCGGTATCTCCTCCTTCGGGATCAGCGGTACCAACGCGCACGTGATCATCGAGGAGCCGCCGGTGGTCGCCGAGGCCGTGGCCCTTGAGACCGCCGAAGTCCCGAAGGACCCGGCCGTCATCGCCTGGCCGGTAGCGGCCCGTACGCAATCCGCGTTGCGCGGCCAGGCCGAGCGGATGCTGTCCTACCTGGACGACAACTACGACCAGGACCTCGCCTCGATCGGCTACTCGCTGGCCTGCACCCGCACCGCCTTCGAGCACCGCGCGGTGATGGTCGGGACGAAGCGCGCGGACTTCCTGCGCGGCCTGATGGCCCTGGCCGACGGCGAGCAGACCCCGGGCCTGACCACCGGCTCGGCGTCGGCGGCGGGCAAGAGCGCGGTCCTGTTCTCCGGACAGGGCTCCCAGCGCATCGGGATGGGATCAGGCCTCTACCAAGCCTTCCCGGTGTTCGCCGCCGCCTTCGACGAGGTCTGTGCCGCGCTGGACGCGCACCTGGACCGTCCGGTGCGCGAGGTGATCGACGGGGACCAGAAGGTCCTGAACCAGACCGGCTATGCGCAAAGCGCGCTGTTCGCTCTCGAAGTCGCGCTCTACCGCCTGCTGGAGTCCTTCGGCATCCGCCCCGACTACGTCGCCGGGCACTCCGTCGGCGAGCTCGCGGCGGCGTACGTGGCCGGGGTGTGGACGCTGGCCGACGCCGCGAAGCTGGTCGCCGCGCGCGGCCGGCTGATGCAGGCGCTGCCGGTCGGCGGCGCGATGATGGCGGTCGCGGCGCCCGAGGCCGAGGTGCGTGCGGCTCTGACGCCGGAGGTGGACATCGCGGCGGTCAACGGGCCGGCCTCGACCGTCATCTCGGGTCCGGAGGACGCGGTGCTGGCCGTGGGCGCGAACTTCACCCGCTCCAAGCTGCTGGCCGTCTCGCACGCTTTCCACTCGGCCCTGATGGAGCCGATGCTGGAGGAATTCCGCCGGGTCGCGCAGAGCGTTTCCTTTGCTGCGCCTCGGATCCCGGTCGTGTCCAACCTGACCGGCGGTCTGGCCGAGGCCGAGGAGCTGATGGACGCCGAGTACTGGGTGCGCCATGTCCGGCAGGCTGTGCGGTTCGCGGACGGTGTCGGCACCTTGCAGGCGCAGGGCGTGACCCGGTTCGTCGAGCTCGGTCCGGACGCCACGCTGACCGCGTTGGCCGGTGAGACCCTTGGCGACGAGCGGGTCGGCGAGGCGGTTCTGACTCCGTTGCTGCGCAAGGACCAGGACGAGGCCAAGGCGCTGTGGTCGGGGCTGGCGGCGCTGCACGTCCACGGCCTGTCCCCGGACTGGGCCGCGGTGTACACCGCGGCCGGCCCGAGGCCGCAGACGGTCGAGCTGCCGACCTATCCCTTCCAGCGCAAGCGCTACTGGCACCAGAGCTTCGGCGCCCCGGGCGGCGAGCAGGGCGGGGCGGAGCACCCGCTGATCGGGGCCGGCACCGAGCTGGCCGGCGAGGGCGGGTCGCTGTTCACCGGGCGGCTGTCGCTGGGGACGCATCCGTGGCTGGCCGACCATGTGGCGGCCGGGGCGGTGATCTTCCCGGGCGCCGGGTTCGTCGAGCTGGCTTTCCACGCCGGCGCGCAGGTCGGGTGCGACCGCGTCGAGGAGCTCGTCCTGGAGGCCCCGCTGCTGCTGCCCGAGCGCGATGGCGTGCGGATCCAGTTCGCCGTCGGGGCGCCGGGCGCCGGTGGGAGCCGGCCGTTCACCGTGCACTCCAAGGTCGAGGACGGGTCGGGCGAACAGCCCTGGATCCGGCACGCCACCGGGGTGCTGGCCCGGGCCGGCGCCGCCGCTTCCTTCGATCTGGCGGTGTGGCCGCCGGCGGGGGCCGAGCCGGTGGCGCTGGACGGCCGGTACGAGCAACTGGCCGAGGCGGGCCTGGCTTACGGCCCGGCGTTCCGCGGCCTGCGCGCCGCGTGGAAGCGCGGCGCCGAGGTCTTCGCCGAGGTCGCCTTCGACCAGGCCGGGCCGGCCGATCCGGACCGGTTCGGGCTGCATCCGGCGGTGTTCGACGCGGCGCTGCACGCGATCGGCCTGACCGAGGTCGCGGCCGGCGAGCCGATGCTGCCGTTCTCCTGGGAGCAGGTGGAGCTGCACGCGGTCGGCGCGTCGAGCCTGCGGGTGCATGTGCGGCCGGTCGGCACCGGCACCGCGGCGCTGGAGCTGGCCGACGCAGCCGGACGTCCGGTGGCCTCGATCGGCTCGCTGGTGCTGCGTCCGGCGGCGGTGCTGGCCACGCCGGTCGTGACGAGCGGCGGTGCCGATTCGATGTACCGGCTCGGATGGGAGCAGATCAGCGCCTCCGGGCACAGCGACACCGACACCTGGGTCCTGGTCGGCGCCGACCCGTGGGGTCTGGCCGGCGCGTTGAACGTCGACGCGGTGGCGGATCTGGACGCGGCGGTGCGGGCCGAGACGCTGGTGGTGTGTGCGGGTACTGAGTCGGCATCGCTGTCACAGGACCTTGATGGCGGCGCTGTTCATGAGCACCTGCACCGCATGCTCGGCTTCCTGCAGGGCTGGCTCGCCGACGCGCGCTTCGCCTCCTCCCGGCTGCTGGTCGTCACGCGCGGCGCGCAGGACTGCGACGACCGGGCGGCCCGCGACCTCCTCGGCGCGGCGGTGGCCGGTCTGGTGCGCTCGGCGCAGGCCGAGCACCCGGGCCGGATCAGCCTGGTCGACATCGACGCGGTGCCCACGGCGGCCGGGAAGCTGGCGGCCGCCGCGGCGAGCGAGGAGCCGCAGACCGCGGTGCGGACCGGCGTCCTGCTGGCTCCGCGGGTCGAGGCCGTTGATGTGGCCGAGCAGCGCGCGGATGCCGGACCGGCGTGGGACCCCGAGGGCACCGTGCTGGTCACCGGCGGCACCGGAGCGCTGGGCGGCGCGGTCGCCCGGCATCTCGTGGGCCGGCACGGCGTCCGGCACCTGCTTCTGCTGGGCCGGCGCGGCGCCGACGCGCCGGGCGCGGCCGAGCTCGGCAGGCAGCTCGCGGACCTCGGCGCCACCGCGACGTTCGCGGCCTGCGACGTCGCCGACCGGACGGCGCTGGCCGAGGCGCTCGCCGCGATCCCGGCCGACCGGCCGCTGCGCGGCGTGGTGCACGCGGCGGGCGTCGTGGACGACGCGACGGTCGCCTCGCTCACCCCGGAGCGGGTGGACGCGGTGCTGCGTCCGAAGGTGCTGGCGGCGCTGAACCTGGACGCGCTGACCCGGGACGCGGACCTGACCTCGTTCGTGCTGTTCTCCTCGGCCTCCGGGGTGCTCGGCGCGCCGGGCCAGGGCGCGTACGCCGCGGCCAACGCGTTCCTGGACGCGCTGGCGGCCGACCGGCGCGCGGCGGCCCGGGCCGGGACGTCGCTGGCCTGGGGCATGTGGGAGGCGATCGACGGCGCGGGCATGGCCGCCGGCCTCACCGAGGCGGACCTGCGGCGGATCGCGGCCTCCGGAGTCGGGGCCCTGACCGCCGAGCAGGGGCTGGCCCTGTTCGACCGGGCCGGCGAGCTCACCGACGCGCTGCTGCTGCCGGTGCGCCTGGACCGCGCCGCCCTGGACCACGCCGGCGACGAGCTGCCGATGCTGTTGCGCGGTCTGGTCCGCACGGCGGCCAAACGGACGGCCGGCGAGGCGGAGCCGGAGTCGGGCTCGCTGCGCGACCGTCTGGCGGCGCTGCCGGCGCACCAGCGCGAACCCGCCCTGCTGGACCTGGTGCGCACCCAGGCGGCCACGATCCTGGGGTACGCCGACGCCCAAGAGCTGCCGGCTGACCGCGCCTTCAGCGAACTGGGCTTCGACTCCCTGTCGGCGATGGGCCTGCGCAACAAGCTGGTGCTGGTCACCGGCCTGAAGCTGCCGGCCAGCCTGGTCTTCGACTACCCCGACTCCCGCACCCTGGCCGGCTACCTGGCCACGGAGCTGATCCCGCAGGAGGCCGACGGCGAGGAGGCGCTCACCGACCAGAAGGTCTCCGAGATCCTCGGCTCCATCCCGCTGTCCCGGCTGCGCGACGCCGGGCTGCTGGACAGCCTGCTGGAGCTGGCCGGCGTCCGGGCACCGCGGGAGAGTCAGGACACTGCGGCGGACGCGGGCTCGTCGATCGACGAGATGGACAGCGACGCGCTGATCCAGATGGCGATCGCGGCAGCGGGCGAGCAGGACTAGGAGGGCTGGGCAAGACTGGGCAGGGCGGAGCAGGACTGAGGTCGGGGGGGGGGGGGGGGGGGGGGGGGGGGGGGGGGCCCCCCCCCCCCCCGCCGGGGGGGGGGGGGGGGGGGGTTGTTGGGTGGGGTGAACCGGGGGGGGGGGGGGAAAGCGCGCCGGGGGAGGACCCACCGGG